>NATK01000005.1 GCA_002085285.1 Candidatus Latescibacteria bacterium 4484_7 | reverse complement strand
TTCCTCGTGCAGGTGCAAATCAACTCCGAGAGAATGAGTCGACAGCTTAGATCTACCGAGATCGAGTGCTCGAGAATCTTTCATTCAAGGAGCCCGAGCTCTTTTCTCACATTTCTTATACCATCTATTACCTCTTCCTGAGAATCGACTATGTGTATGTAGTCGAGGTCCTCGGGAGAGATCTTCCCCTCGGAGAGCAATCGTTCTTTGATCCAGTCGAAGAGGCCGCCCCAGTACTTTTTGCCGACGATATAGGCGGGAAACGGCTTTATCTTATGCGTTTGAATGAGTGTGATAGACTCGAAGAACTCGTCCATCGTGCCGAATCCACCAGGAAGGATAACGAACGCAATCGCATACTTTATAAACATAACCTTTCTTACGAAGAAGTACCTGAATCCTATCAGCTTGTCTATGTACGGATTGGGCTTTTGCTCATAGGGAAGCTCGATGTTGAGTCCGATCGAAAGCCCGCCAGCTTCCTTAGCCCCCCTGTTCGCTGCTTCCATGACGCCCGGGCCTCCTCCGGTAATGATCGAACATCCTTCCCTGGCCAGCTTGCCTGCAATCTCCCGGGCAGCCCGATATTCCCAATCGTCCTCTTCGACCCTCGCGGAGCCGAAGAATGTCACTCCAGGCGGGATCGCCGCCAACGAATCGAACCCCTCTACGAACTCGGCAAGTATCCTGAACAGCCTCCATGCATCCTGGAGGTTCATCTCGTCTATGAGGTAAACCTTCTTATTGGCCTCCATTGCAACCCTCCCAATCAAAAAGCAATCGAATGCAAATAATTTCATGCGATCTTAAACGGGTTCGCCCGCGTCGCAAACGGCTCGAGCCGTTCAAAGACACCGATATGCTAACAGAAGCGCCGTTCGTTTTCAAAAGGAGAATATCCGCCCTGCCTCAAACAAAGGCGTAACTCGCAGAAAAACTGGTTGAATTAAACCGTACAACATCTATTATCTTTACGATATGTTCCTGCCTCTCAAAGACATAAACCCAACGGAGCGGGTGCCGATAGTAACGATACTGTTGATTGCGGCAAATGTAGTCGTCTATTTCATACAATTCGCCCTTGGTCCCGGGGCAAGCAACGCAATCATCGCCGCATACGGCACGACCCCTTTCGAGATCACTCACTTCAGCGACCTCGTCGGAGCAGTGCCTTTCGGAGGGTACAGCATCGTGCACTACCCCGGCCCTCACCCGATATTTCTCACCCTATTCACATCGATGTTCATCCACGCCGGTTTTTTTCATCTCGCAGGCAACATGCTCTATCTCTGGATCTTCGGAAACAACATCGAAGACATTCTCGGTCCATTCAAGTTTATCGTGTTCTATGTATTGTCGGGGCTCTTCGCCAGCGCCCTCTATATAGCCTCCGGCCCGTCGAGCGTCATCCCCGCAGTCGGAGCAAGCGGCGCAATATCGGGGGTGCTCGGAGCGTATCTCATCGCCTACCCGAGGGCCCGCGTTTTGACCCTTGTATTCCTAGGCTATTTCATAAGGATGATGGTCATCCCAGCATCTTTTCTCATAATCTTCTGGTTCGTCATGCAGCTCCTCTTTGGGCTGGCATCTCTCGGCAGAACGCAGGCTGGCGGTGTGGCTTGGTTCGCTCATATCGGAGGTTTCATAGGCGGCATTGTCCTCATATACGCCATGGCAGGACAAACCGTTCAATGGCTTCGTCACGGCGGCGGCAGCGACTTCTACGACTATTAGTAGGATAATGAGCTGCCGACAACCTCGAAGGGGCAGATAAAAGAACCTATGCGGGAAATCCACTATACTCCGAAAAGAATCTTTATCGACGAGGCATCGGTCGGCGACCCGCTCACTGAGAGGATAACCTCCGCTTTTCCACATGTATCGAGCGAGGTCACAAAAGATTTGCAGGCTCTTGTCCAGTCCGGACGCTTCGGCAGAGAAACGCTCTTCCTTACGAGGAACAGAGGGGCTTTCGTAAAACGCTTCGAGCCGAGTAAAGATGCACCTCCCTGCGGTGAAATGTTTATCACACCGATCCTCAACTGCAACTTCAGATGCTCTTACTGCTACCTGAAGTCGTACCTCGATTTCAATTCTATCGTCGTATTCACCAACATGAACGATATGGTAAAAGAGGTAAGAGAAAAATTGAATGAAGGGAGCGCCGAAAGATTTACTACGGGAGAGTTCAGCGACAGCCTGACACTGGAGCACGTAACAAGCACTGCAAGAACGCTCCTTCCCCTATTTGCCGGCAGCCGAGCGAGGCTTGAACTCAGAACAAAGAGCAGCCGCACAGACCCGATAACGAGCATTTTCGATGACCCCTCTTTCGAAGGTCTCAATGACAGACTCATAGTTACCTGGACACTCGGCCCCGCCGAGATGATTGAAAGGGAAGAACCGGGGACAGCGGCATTGTCAGAGCGGATCGATGCCATAGCACAGACGACGAAGTCAAGAATATCCGTTGGGCTGCGGCTTGACCCTATTATTCCTTACTACTTCGATGCGGGAGCGTACGAAGACATCGTCAGCGCCGTCGCTTTGAAGGCAGAAACGGAGCTTATCAATAGAATCGAGCTTGGCGTGCTGCGCTTCCCATCCGGGCTGATAGAGCTGATAGGACGACAATCGCCCGCAAGTAATATTCTCAAAGGAGAATTTGTGAGGAATCTCGAAGGGCGATATGTTCTCTACAGGCCCGCAAGACTGAGAATCTACAGAGAAATCATTGCAATCATCGAAAGGCACTTACCGTCGGTGCCTATAGAGCTCAGCATGGAAAGCTATGACACGTGGGAAAATCTCGGACTCGAGCCGTTCGAGCGTCAAGATGACTTGTAAATGCCGGAACTTTTCTTTAGATTGTAAATATTATACTATATTGGCATTGTGGCCATTCGAAAGAAAGAAAGCTTGGAACAAATCGATTCGTGGAGGTTCAACATGATGAGGTTGAAAAGAGAGATACTCTTCGTCGTTTTTGCATCTATCCTCATTGCACTCAGTGTTCCCGCATTGGCCCAGCAGACCGTTCTCAGCGGCAAAGAACTCGTCAGGTGCAAGATTTTGCACAACCTGTCAGTATACCATCAGGGCTCGAGGGGTTACATGGGCTTAGTCGCCGACATAGCCGATGGATGGCACATCAATTCGAACATGCCTCTCGACAAGTATCTCATCCCTACGACGGTCGAGGTGACCGCTCAGGATGGCATAGAGGTGGAAAAAATACTATACCCCGAACCGGTTATGGAGAAACTCGGGATAAGCGAAGGAAAGATGTCGCTCTACAAGGGGCATGTCGTATTCGGGATCAAATTCAGGATTGCACAGAACCTCAAGCCCCAAGACTACAATATAAAGGTAGTGCTCAAATACCAGGGGTGCAACAACCTCACGTGCATAGAACCTGCATCGATAGATCTCACAGACAAGATACATGTAGGCATGCTCGACGAAACGAGTGAGGCTTTGAATACGGAGATATTTTCGCTGCCGATCTTCCAAGAAGAAAAGCAGCTTTCCACGGCGGGCCACGCCAGCGGGCAGGAGCAGTTCAGCGGTATCGTCGAGAAGAAGGGCCTTCTTCTTACGTTCATAATCATATTCATCGGGGGGCTCGCACTCAACCTCACCCCTTGCATCTATCCGCTCATCCCAATAACGGTGAGCTATTTCGGCGGCCAGGCACAGGGCAAGACATCGAAAACCCTGACGCTCGCCTTCATCTATGTGTTCGGAATGTCGCTCACGTACAGCCTGCTCGGAACGATAGCTGCGATGACGGGAAACCTCTTCGGATCGGCACTGCAAAATCCGATCGTCATAGCATTCATCGCGGCGGTACTGGTAGCTCTCGCCACATCGATGTTCGACATGTGGGAAATCAGAATGCCTACATTCATAGCGAGAAGAACAGGAACCGCCAAACAGGGCTACATAGGCTCGCTGATCATGGGGCTCACAGTCGGAATCGTAGCAGCTCCATGCATAGGCCCGTTCGTCCTGGGACTCTTGACCTATGTGGGAAGTACGGGCAATCCACTCTTAGGATTCTTCATGTTCTTCACGCTCGCCTGGGGGATGGGTGTCCCGTTCATCGTCCTCGGTACCCTCTCCGGAAGCCTCACCAAGCTCCCCAAATCGGGCGATTGGATGGTTTGGGTCAAAAAGGTATTCGGATTCATTCTCATAGCGATGGCCTTCTACTTCCTCCGCCCCGTGATCGGAGCGAGATTGACGACAGTAGGATACGCGCTCACGACGCTTATCGGCGGCATCTACTTAGGATGGCTCGAGAAATCGCACAAATACGGCAAGGTCTTCAACGCATTCACAAAGGCCGTCGGCGTGCTAAGCATAGCCGCTGCGATCTTCTTCGCCCTACAAGCAGGAATGCAGTCGAGAGGCGAAAAGGCCGGAGGGATCGCCTGGCAGACATATTCCGAAGAGGCAATCAGCAGTGCCAAGGCCTCGGGCATGCCTGTTATAATCGATTTTTCAGCGGATTGGTGCATTCCGTGCCACGAGCTCGAGGACAAGTCTTTCGTTGACAAGAGGATCATCGACCTTTCGAAGAAATTCGTGACTCTCAAGGTCGACATGACGAGGGTCAAAGAAAGGGAAAAAAAGTTGAAAAACAAGTTTGATGTAAAGGGCGTTCCGACTATTATCTTTTTCGATAGGAAAGGCAACGAGATCCCGCACCTGAGAGTGACGGGGTTCGTGGAAGCAGACGAGTTTCTCAGGCACATGCAGGTTGCTCTGAGCAACAACTGAGACACCTCGAGATCTGCTACTGAGGCGGAGAATGCTGCATGGGGATTCTCAGCGCCTGGAAAGGCAGACGAACTCAAGACAGCGAGTCGGGGTTGCCGCGCCGCCATTCGTCAGGGATTAAAATGAAGGTAAGTGTCGGAAGGTCTTGTGCTTGAAGCTTCTTTCGTTCAAAGAGGAACAGCCGAGAGTTGGGGCATTGGTCGGAGGAATGGTTCTCGATCTGAACTCCGCACGCGACTTCATCCCGACGACATTGAGCGAAATCTTGGCAAGAGGACTCCTTGCCACGGTTCAAAACATCGTCGACAATGCAAGCGATCTCGGCAGGGAACACCTAAGAGACATCAAATCGCTTTCCATCTATCCGCCCGTGCTCAAACCGGGCAAGATCATCTGCGTCGGTCTCAACTACAAGAGTCATGCAGAAGAACAGGACCGCCAGGCCCCCGAAAGACCGATTATATTTGCAAAGGCGCCGAGTGCGCTCGCGGGTCCGTTCGACGATGTAGTCGTTCCGGCAGGGGTGACACACATCGATGCGGAGGCCGAACTCGCCGTCGTGATAGGCAGGGAGTGCAAAGCGGTCGAGGAAGAAGATGCGATGGACTACGTGGCGGGTTTCATGGCATTGAACGACGTCACGGCGCGAAAGTTTCAGAAGGACGATGGGCAGTGGTTCCGAAGCAAAAGCTTCGATACGTTTGCCCCCTGCGGGCCGTGGCTCGTTACGAAAGACGAGATCGGTGATTGGCAGAATCTCAACGTCCAACAACGTCTCAACGGAAAGACGATGCAGGATGGCAACACCTCCGAGATGATATTCCCCGTAGCAAAACTAGTCTCCTATATATCGAAGGGGATAACGCTTCTGCCCGGAGACATCATCTCAACCGGGACACCCGCGGGGGTGGGAGTTTTCAGAAACCCCAGAGTGTTTCTCGAGGACGGCGATGTCGTCGAAGTGGAAATCGCACGAATCGGCAAGATACGCAACCGCGTCAGGATCATGCAGGCGGAGCAGAAATGACCGAATCAATAAGAAACGTGATCATACTATCCATATGGGACGACATCTGGTCTCTCGGTGAAGGAAGCGGCGTCGCCGATGAGCTCCACTTCATCGAGAATCTCAGCCGAATGGGGACGAGGCTTCACTTTCTCATCCCCGAGCCTCTGCACGGAAAGAACCCGATCGACGACGAGAACGTCTTCTACTACACCTACCCCAACATCTTCCGGTCGCTCGACTGGCTCCCCGGTGTGATAAAGAGATTCCTCTGGCCGGCTCTTTTTCCGCTGGTCGTTAACGGCCGCCTGGAAAGGCTCGCCTCGCAGGTGAAACCGGAGCTCATCCTCGGATTCACCTACTATGCATTCAATCCGCTGAACAGGGTGGGAAGAAGGCTCGGTATCCCCACTGTGGTCAAGCTGTTCGGAGTCATGTATCTCGACCGATTCGACTTCCCCCGGATCAAATACCTATGGAAGAGCCTCGAACAACTCGTTTCGCTGAAGTTCCGCGTCGACCACTACATAATCTTGAACGATGGAACCCGCGGAAAGATGGCGCTCACCAAACTCGGGATACCGGAGGAGAAGATATCCTTTCTGCCAAACGGAATGGACGTCGAATGGGCCAACGTAGAAGTCGACAGAGCTGCGACGAGAGAGCGCCTGGGCCTCGCCCGAGACAGGGTAATCGTAATAACCTACTCGCGTCTCGTGAAATCCAAGCGGATAGAGCTCCTGCTCAGGGCAGTCGCCATGCTCGACAGAGTCATTCTCGATCGGATCGCGTTGGTCATAGGCGGAGACGGCCCCGAGATGGACTTTCTGAAGAAAGAGGCCGCGAGGCTCGGCATAGCAGACAAGGTGACCTTCACCGGTGCAATAAAGCACGACGACGTCGTTTATTACCTGAAGGCTTCGGACATATTCGCGGCAACGAATGAGCTCACCAACATGTCGCTTCCACCGTGTGAGGCTATCCTATGCGGAGTGCCGGTCGTGGCCTTCGACGTCTCCGGTACGAGCGAGGTCGTGCAGGACGGTAAAACGGGGCTTCTCGTTGAAAACGGAAACGTCGAGGAATTTTCGAAGAAACTCACCGTGCTTATAGAAGACGAAGAGCTCAGGAAGACGCTCGGCAAAAATGCAGCTGAATTTGCCAGAGGGTACTTCGTATCGTGGGAGAGAAGAATCGAGATGGAGGTCGACGTGCTGAAAATGGTGGCGCGAGGACACGAGCAGCCGAAAGCGTCCGAATGAGTTTCATAGATGAATCTTTATTCCATTTCAATGCCGCGCCTTTCATTGAGCAAGCCATGCATCTCTGAATGCATCTCGCCGACTGAAGGGAAAGAAGAATTGGCGGCGCACAGCGTTTGGACAGATCATAGCTCGAAACTCGTCACAACCGGGGCACTTCATCCCTGAGAAACGAACGGCATTCATGACGAATCGATGATTGTCATTCTTGAGAACCCGGGGAGGCATAAAAAACGCCGCGGGTTCTCAAGAGGTGTTGAGAATCCGTGGCGTCTCACTATGAGAAAATGATGGAGACAACCAATCAGGGCACAGCTTCTCACCCTCCGCTACTTGAGCGGAGTACAACAATTATTGAATTGCCCGTTTTGTCTCACCATTTGATAATATTTTACACCAATGAAGCTTATTTTGTCAATGGTAAAAGGGCGGCCAATCCCGCCTTTAACAATTCTACCGACACGAAAGGCAATATGCCGAGAGTAAACGCCATCGATATGCCGAGGCCGAAGGCCGAGGCAAGGTACGAAGCGCCCACGATCAGTATGAGGGATGAGCCTGTGATCGAAGCGAAAAAGACTGTGACCCTTCCCCGGTCGGAACTTTCGAATATCCTCCCTGCAATCCATGCGGCAAAAGGGAAAGAGGCTATGTAGCCCCCCGTGATTCCCATGAGGATCAATGGGCCGGATGTAAAGTTTGCAAACCACGGCACTCCGGCGGCACCTATCGTCACATAGGCAACCATTGCGTAGAACCCGTCCCTCGAGCCGAGAACGATCCCTGCCAGCACTACGAACAGCGTCTGCATCGTAAAGGGCACGGGGGTAAACGGAAGCCTCACTGCCAATTGAGCGCCTATTCCTGTAAACGCAGCAAAGGCGACTATTCTTAGAGCCCTGTACAGAGCTCCACCGCTGTATGCATTTTCGAAAACCAGTTCGCTTCTTCGATTCATCGTCCTCTCCTTAATCCTCGATATCGATCTGCCAGGAATCGATCCTTTTTCACCAATCCTTGCAAGTACAATAAAACGAAGAGGGGCGAAAGTTCAAGAGAGAATATCGATGCCCGCGTAGTGCATAGCTTGCACAGCCATCCCGGATGTCCAATGGTGACAAAAGTTCAAGAGAGAATATCGATGCCCGCGTAGTGATGGGCAAAACAATCGTCGTCCGGACCGTTCTTGATCCACTCCGACCCTTCTTCGCTCCAAAGGCTACTCTTCATCATCTTTCGTAGAAACATTGCCTACATAAAGATTCGCATAGAAATAGATCTGCTTCCAGAATTCTTCGACCGCACCAGCGATGCTGCTCGAGAAATCGTACCCGGCACCAAGGTGTTTCAGGAGTAAAAAGAATTCCATGAGAAAAAGTTTCAGCGCAAACAGAAATCTGTATTCGGCTTCGAGGCGCTCTATATATTTCGGGGAGTCATCCTCTTTCAAAGCAACGAGTTCCGAAACCTCGTCGTTTTCTTCCACGAACAGCTTCTCGTGTCTCGCTGCAGTATTGGAGCGGACGTTACCCTCTATTTCGTCGAGGGTGCCGTCGAGGTTGGACAGGATCCCCTTCGATCTGTGAAGCTCCTTTAGAAGCGTCTCCAGAAGAGAACGTCCCTCAGTGATTATGTCCATGAAATAGACAATATTCTTTTCGAGCGCAACGGCATATCCCCCTTCGTAAGTTTCGCTTCGTTTCCTATCGAGGAGCTCTTCGAGGCTGTCCTGGAAAGACTCGATCGACGGGTAGCTCTCTGTTATGTGCGAAACGAATGTCGCAATGATTTCGCCCTTTTCGAGCCTCGGTGATTTCACCGTTCATCCTCCGTCGTTTTCAAACTGTACTCTTCCGTTTTCAATCGAGCCGCCGATTCCATAGATCTAACTTGTCTGCAATTTCCAGCCGGCCGAAGCACATGACACCAAACGCCACCGGGGAGGCATCGAGCGATGCACCCGGCGAACGAACCTCACCTGAAACACCGGACCTTCGTGAGACCCTCTATGATATCTATCGAGCCCGGTTCGAAATCACCGGCCGCCCTCGAAGCAAAAACCCCTCCCTTGCCAATCACCGTGAGACGACCTCCTTCGAAATCGGCCGCCTCGACGGCAAACGGCACATACATAGCCCTCTCTGTTACGAGCCCGCCTCCACGCGGAACCAGCCTAAGGAACGTACCATCCTTCAATTGCAGATCCACGGCACCATTGTCGAACGAACAGAACTCCGCCTCACCGGGGAAGTGCATCATTTCTCTCTCGGCTCCACTCATCGTGTCGAACAGATCGAGGGAAAAGGAAACCGACTTTCTATCGATATTCATTACAATGAGACTGCCGCGAAATGCAGCGATGACCCGCCTTTCACCCTTTGGGAGCGTATCCCTTCTCGTAATCTTCAACGCATTCTCGCCGGTAAGCTCGATGCGTTTCACGATACCATTCTTCTGAAATACATACACGACGTTTCCCGCGACAAAGGCATCGTCGATGTCTCTGCCCGCCTTCATGTATCTCGATTTCTTGAGCCTCCTGTCGAGTGGTAACAGATAGAGAAAACCATTTTCGCTGAGAACGACCAGGTCATCCGGCGTTAGAAAGATTCGCCTGGTTCTCCTTGAAAAGCGCCTCGACACAATGAATTCGAACCGATGATTCCTTCGCCAGAGCAATGTCTTCGAGCTCGATTTGAAATTAACCGCACAGGCGTTTAATTCGCCGAACGATGAGCAGTCTGCAAGAGTTGCACTCGCCGCACGGAGCTCGACCGCCGACAGGCTGTCTGCAAATTCGGCGACGTGCGAGCATGCATACGGATTCGTCCCGGAAACAGCCTTCGCAAGCTCGACAAAACGCCCCGGATATACGAACAACCTGCCGCGCAAAGACTTCGAACCGCTCTCGGAGAGTGCGAAAAAGACACCGCCTTCGACGCTCCCTATCCTTCTGCCCTTCTTCCTGACAAAACCCAACGCTCCACCTCGAAAAGCGCTCCTTTCTGCAGCGAGCGCATTCTCAAAAGCAAGCGTATCAACGCCGTTCACCGAAAAACAAGCTCTTAGGCTGAGCCTGTAGCCGTCGGCGCAGTTGAAACGAGCGCCGCCCTTCTTTGTTCTCTTCTCGGCATATTTAGAACGCCTTCCAACTCCACGGCCCTTGTGACCTCTCCCGTCGACATCGCTTTTCTTCGAACCAAATGACTCGCCAGGGCCAGCTCCGCTCGCTTGAACTATCCTCCTGTACGGCAAATCACTCTTTGCCACCTTGAAATAGACGAATCCCCTCACCTCCCCACCCGGTGCCAGCTCTATCGGTTTGACGAGACCACAGTCGAGAACGGGGAAGAGCGATTTCTTGATAAGCGCTCTATAAAGCCTGCCGTACCTAATCTCCTTGTACGCCACATAGACCCCGAAGGGCGGAAAGATCACTCCGGCGGCTATTCTTCGATTGCTGCTTACCCTGTATTTGAGAGCCCCATTGGAACACCCGGCAAACACTGCAAAGGCATCCACGGGCCGAATCGGTTTGTAAAAGGTGCTGCCCGCCTCGAGACTCAACCCCTCGAAACCACCCACAAGATGCAGCTCGTTCGGATGGTGGATCGTGAGAAGCCGCTCACCGTTGTTTTGTATCAAGACCTCGACCGGAACGACGGCACTGTCGGGCAGCGGCGCATGAAAGAGCGATTTCACCTGCTTGTACGAAGGGATGCGAGCCACAAACTCGACCTCCGGAGCGTTACCTGTGACGTCGAGATTCATACCGGGTGAATAGACCCTGTTGCATGAAGCGTTGAAAATAAAAAGACACGATATAAAAAAGAGAATCAATCTGCTTTTGCCATTGTTCATACTAATCATCACCCCTGAATTGACTGCATTAAAGTGCTATATCGCAATTTCTCCCCTGGCGAGAACTGCCTTGAGCCCCTCGATCAGGACCGTCCGCCCCAGCGGAATGACCTCGGCATAGTGCTCGAATGTCCGCAGGAAGGCACGGTTCTCGCAGAAACCTCCGCTCAGGTAGAAACGCTCTGGCCTCCCTATGAAATCGAAAACGTTCCTTACGACTCCGTGGAGAAACATCGACACGCTCTCCTCGGGACTCTTGCCCAACGCGATCTGTTCCAGAACCCTCTCCATGCCTATGACTCCGCACGTCACATTGACCCATTTGTCCGACGGCTCGAGCCTCTCGAAGTCTATATCGTAATACTTGCCGAGGAGCTCGACAGTCGCTCCCGTCGTCGATCCGCAGACGAGGTTCCAGTCGAGCTTGTCGAGCCTGCGTCCCTTGAATCTAACGAACTTGATGTCTCTGCCGCCGACATCGACTATGGAAAAATCATCCTCATCGATCAGAGCGAGCCCGCCTTCGGCGAGGGCAACAAGTTCATTTACGAAGTGCCTGCCGCGGCGTTTGCCGCAATGCCCCGTTGCCACATCGAACACAGCATCAGGCCTGCGGACGAGGTCCTTCGTCGAAACTATCTCGACGCTCGATGTATCCGAGTCGAGTATCTTCGACCATGTACTCCCACAATCTGCAATAATCATAGCGCAACCTTTATGTGATACAATAGTATGATACAATAAAACCGGCGTTCACCCAAGCCTAATGAAAGCCTCGATCTTGGCGAGGATCGAACCTGTGACGTTTCGGTGACAATCTATTGCGAGGCCGTTGTACTTTTCCGACAGGTAATGGGCAAGGTCTTGCTTGGGGCAGAAGCTCTGAGTGAAGAAGACCGTAGGAACGCCCTCGTCAACGAACGTCTCGCAGTCGAGGTCGCCCGGACGTCCTGCCTCGACGCACCTCGTCCATCCATAGACGTGAGTAGTTTCGGGGAAAAGCTCGAGCAGCCTGAAGTCGTTCGGGGGAACCCCCCAGAAACCGTGTGTAGGCTCGCATCGGGGTGGAGGATCGGACGGCGGTGACGGATCGACGATCGTGTCCATTATCCTGTTTATCTTGTCGGCAAGCGGCATTCTTGCCACGGAATAGATCAGCTCTCTCGCCTCGTAGTCGGCGGGATCGAAACGCGACTCTATGACATTGAACCCCATTTTCCCGAGTAGAAATGCCGCATGACGTCCCCTGTCACACTTGTCCTCGCCCACGGCGGCGACTACAGCTACGAGACCATCTTTCATACTTATAGCATTATCGACTATGTTCGTAATTATCCTGCACGAAGTGGCCGGTAGAGCAGCGCTGTCAGGTGCGCCGTAGTTTACATCGAGATCGACGAGCTCGATCTCGTATCCGTAGCGTCGCCTCACCTCGTCGATAATCTCTCTTCGGGGGAACCCATAGAAACCTATCAGCCTTTTGCCCTTAGATTCAAACATTACGATGTCAGGGAGTTGATTCGACCTTTTGTCAAAAGAATCGTCGCAATCGACGGTACTCGTTTCATCATCGACCGATGCCGCACATCCCTTTACTCCTCCTCACCATTCTCGGCGCTGTTTATCACCTTTACCACGTCTTCAGGCGTCTGGGCATTGATCATCTGCTCTCTAAAGTTGTCTATCTTTATCAGCTTGACTATCTTCGCAATCGCCTGAACATGAGGGCCGGATTCCGATGTAGGAGCAACGAGGAGGAAAAAGAGATGAGAAGGTTTTCCGTCCTGAGCCTCGAAATCTATTCCTTCTCTGGAAATACCTACCACTATGCTCAATGTTCCGACTGCATCGCTCTTCGCATGAGGGATAGCAACACCCTTTTCCAGGCCGGTGCTTCCGTCGCGCTCCCTGTTCAAGACCGCTTGAAGGACCGCATCGGGGTCGCTCACATCACAAACCTCCGAACAAAGCTCAACGAGTTCCTCTATAACCTCATCTTTATTTCGACCCTCGAGCCCTATCTTGATATGATCAGAAGTTATATAATCAGCAAGTCTCATAACAGATTCCTCCTCGGATGCTCAATCGACCCATTGAAATATTACTGAAAATAACCAACCCGCTGTCCTTTTGCAAGCAACATATGGCATATCGCGTGCCACTCGATCAAAGCTCTTCGAAGAGCTTGTTTATCTTGCCCTGGCCCTTCACCACCATAACGGGACACTTCACCTTTCGGAGAATCCTTTCGCCTTCCTCGTAGAACGAATCCCTCAGGCTCAAAACCTCTCCGAGCTCACCCTGAATCAGAAGGTCACACTGCCATTCATCCACCTCACACGACACCTCTTCATGCACGATCCCTTTTCTCAGCGATGTCTCGACATCGACGCCCTTCGATTCGGCGAGCTTTTCCACATAGCCGAGGTATCTCTTTCCATCCTCCTCGAGGTCCCTTTCGTAGTCCATCTTTTCGACCTGCACAAAGACCCTCGCTTTGAGCAACTCGTTCAAGAGATTCTCGTTCACCACATAGAGCACCCTCAGCCTGCTGCCGAAGGCATTCGCCATCGCAATGGCCAGTTTCGCCGCTCTTATCGAGGATTCACTACCATCGATGTAAACAATGAGCCTCTCGAATGGATTCAAATTTTTATTCATAAATCTTCCCCTCGTAAACGACCTAGCCAACTACCTCTTCAGCATATCCGGTTGTCAGGCACCGACTCCTTTCCTCGCATTGAGTCTGTCCTTGACGAGCTTCAATATGAAGAATGCATCCCGCTCAGCCTCTTCCAGCGCCATCTCTATATATTTCAGCGTCTCTTCGTAATCGGGGATGAAGATCTTCTCCAGTGCATTCACCCGGCGGATCGTCTTCGAGACTTCTCGGGCAAGTCTCATAAGAGAGATACGTGCCTCAGCAAGGGTCCCCATCAGCTTGAGCACATCCCTGAACTTCGCTATCGTCTCGTCAAGCCACAGGCTGCTCGACGTATCTGCAAGGTAAGGCGACTTGTCTTCGAAGTCGACCTTCACCTTCGGTAGGGCGACTCCCATCACACGGCGCTGCGAAAAAGAGATCTCGGATTTTATGTTCATGCCGAGAGAAACGATCTCCACCTTCCTCAGACCCATCCTGAGCATCGCTTGATCGAGTGCGAAGTATGCTTCCTTGAGCTGTGCCTCGACCTTCTCCTGAGCCTCAACCGCCCTATCGATGAGGCCCATGAGTTCTACTACGAGGATCTTCCGCTTCTGGTCGAGGAGCTCCCAACCTTCCTTTGCGAAGCCGAGGTCGCGTTTTATGTGCATGAGATTCGTCTTGGTTGGTGCTACTTCGTATTTCGCCATTTTCTTTTCCTCTTTGCCTCTACGGGTTATTCCGCGCGCCGGCTGTCATTCTCCGGCATTTGCCGACGGGCGACCTGTCTCTTTTACATCCGCCGCCGGCCTTCAACGTGCCTTTGTAAAGACTTCTGCTGCTCCAAACCAAAATCTTTCAGGTGCCGTCCAGAGCCCGCGCCTTCCACACGCCCGCCTCGACACTCTACAAACTACTTGCCGTAGTACTTGTTCAGCTCCTCCTCTGATATTCTGTGCAGTTCGTCTTTCGGAAGGGTCGAAATGACCTTCCAGCCCAGATCGAGAGTCTCGAAAATCGTTCTATCCTCGTATTCTCCCTGGCTGAGGAACTCGCGCTCGAACCTGTTCCCAAAATCGAGATAGACCTTGTCGAGGGGGGTTAGCTCCTCCTCACCTATCACTGCAGCCAGTGCCCTCACATCCTTCACGTGCGAATATGCGGCAAAGAGCTGGCTCGCTACGTGAGCATGGTCTTCACGCGTCATTCCCTCGCCTATCCCGTCTTTCATCAGACGCGACAGAGAAGGAAGTCCGGCTATCGGCGGGTAGATGTTCCTCTGATCGAGCTCACGTTCGAGAACTATCTGCCCCTCTGTTATATATCCCGAGAGGTCGGGAACAGGATGGGAAATATCGTCATTGGGCATCGTGAGGATAGGCATCTGAGTTATCGAGCCTTCGACACCCTTCACCATACCGGCGCGCTCGTATATGCTCGAAAGGTCACTGTAGAGGTAGCCCGGATAACCCTTTCTGCTCGGGATCTCCTCACGGATCGTCGATATCTCACGGAGCGACTCGCAGTAGTTCGTCATATCGGTGAGAATCACAAGAACGTGCATACCCATATTGAAGGCCAGGAATTCGGCAGCGGTCAGAGCCGTTCTCGGCGTTACGAGCCTCTCTACCGAAGGGTCGTCGGCGAGGTTGAGGAAGAGAACCACCTTCTCCAGCACCCCCGATTCCTCGAAATTTCTCACGAAGTACCTCGCGACGTCGTGTTTTATCCCCATCGCTGCGAACACCACGGCAAACGAGGTCTCTTCGCCCAATATCTTCGCCTGTCGCGTGATCTGGGCAACAATTCTATTGTGGGGGAGACCCGTGCCGGAGAAAATCGGCAGCTTCTGACCACGGACAAGCGTATTCATACCGTCTATCGCCGATAGCCCAGTCTGTATGAACTTCCTCGGGTATTCGCGTGCCGTGGGGTTGATCGGCAGCCCGTTGACGTCCATCCTCTCTTCGACACGCGGAGGAGGACCGCCGTCTATCGGCTGGCCGAGCCCGTTGAAAACACGGCCCATTATCTCCTCGCCCACACCGAATGTCAGCGGCTCGCCCTTGAACCGAACCTTCGTTTTAGGTATTGAAAGTCCACTCGTCCCCTCGAAGACCTGGATCACAGCAGCTCCTTCGCTGCTCTCGAGGATCATGCCGAGGCGCACCTTGCCCGCCGGATCGATAACCTCGGCGAGTTCGTTGTAGCCGACATTGTGAATCCCCTCTACGAACACCAACGGCCCGGCCACCTGGCTGATTCCTACGTATTCCATCCCGTCTGTCTTTTTATTCATAGTCTCTCCACTGCTCCTTATGCGTACATCCCCTTTATCTGCTCCATTGAACTGTGCAGCTTGTCTCTTATCGCATCGATCTTCTCAAGCTCTTCATTTGTAATGGTGAATTTCATCCTCATAATCTCCGAGGTGACCTCAAGCTCCTTTATCTGATGAATGTTCGCACCCTTCTTGATCGCCTCGAGTCCGAGATCGTAGAACTCGAGTATGATACGCAGCATCTTTATCTGCTTTTCAGGTGTGCAGTACATATCGATCTTGTCATAGCTGTTCTGCTGGAGAAATGCGTTCTTGAACATGCTGCACGTCTCCAGAACGATCCTCTGCGTGTCGGGCAGCACGTCCGGGCCGACAAGCTTTACCACCTGCTGGAGCTTTCCCTCCTGCTGCAGAAGATCGAGTATCCGCCCCCTCAATTCGAGCCAGTCGCCGCCGGAGAGCTCCTGCCACCAGTCGGCTATTTCTTCAACGTATTCGCTGTAGCTGTCGAGCCATGAGATCGCCGGATAGTGCCTCGCATTGGCGAGCTGTCGATCGAGTGCCCAGAGGCACCTGACGAATCGTTTGGTATGCTGGGTGACCGGCTCCGAGAAATCACCGCCCGGAGGCGATACGGAGCCTACGATGCTGATCGATCCCTCCTTGCCTGAAAGTGTCTTGGTCATTCCACCCCTTTCGTAGAACTCGGCGAGCCTCGTGGGAAGGTACGCGGGGAATCCTTCGTCCGCCGGCATCTCCTCCATTCGGCCGGAGAGCTCTCTCAGGGCCTCCGCCCATCGCGAAGTCGAATCTGCCATAATAGCCACGTGATACCCCTGGTCTCTATAGTACTCGGCTATTGTTATTCCCGTATATATCGAAGCCTCCCTCGCAGCCACAGGCATGTTGGATGTATTGGCTATGAGAACGGTCCGTTCCATGATCGGGCGTTTCGTCCTCGGGTCTATGAGCTCAGGGAACGAGATGAGCACATCGGTCATCTCGTTGCCGCGCTCGCCGCAACCTATGTAAACGATGATGTCTGCATCGCTCCACTTGGAGAGAGCGTGCTGGATCATCGTCTTCCCGGTGCCGAATCCGCCCGGAACGACCACCGTTCCGCCCTTGGCAACGGGGAAAAGCGTGTCTATAACCCTCTGACCGGTTATGAGAGGTATGGTGAGAGGAAGCCTGTCAGCAACGGGTCTCGCCTTTCTCACCGGCCATCTTTGGCGGAGCTTGATCTCGACCTCATCCTCGCCCGATTTGACCTTGCAGACAGCATCCTCAACAGTGTATTCACCCCTGGCAGCCACCCAGGCAACCTCGCCGGAGACAAAAGGCGGAATGAGCACTCTGTGCTCGATGAGACCGGTTTCCTGGACCGTTCCCACTATCTCGCCTCCCTTGACCGTCGTTCCGACGGCAACAGCGGGTTCGAACCCCCACTGCTTCTGCCTGTCGAGGGCGGGCATATGAATCCCCTTGCGGATATACTGGCTGTTCGATGTACTCCTTATTGCTTCCAATGGACGTTGGATACCGTCATAGATCGTCCCCAACAATCCAGGGCCGAGCTCCACCGAGAGAGGAACGCCTGCGCTGTATATGTTTGCTCCGGGAGCGAGCCCCGTCGTATCCTCGTAGACCTGGATCGCCGCTCTGTCTCCTTCGAGCTTCACGATCTCGCCGACGAGGTGTTCTTCGCCGACCTCGACGAGATCGAGCATACGCGCCTTCGTCACTCCCTTTGCGTGAACTACAGGCCCGATTACCTTTGCTACCGTTCCGATGATTTCAAGCACTGTCAACTACCTCTTTGTAAATCCGTCCAATGAGTTACTACATTCATGGGGCCGAGGCCCTCTCACTATCGACGCATATTCGATTTCTTCATTTCCCATAACGTCCTCAACGAACAGGTCTTACTTCTATTGCCGTCTCGACTTCTCCAG
>NATK01000072.1 GCA_002085285.1 Candidatus Latescibacteria bacterium 4484_7 | reverse complement strand
CCCCAGAGAGAGTTGTGGCAGCTCATCGAGGAGAGAGATCTGGTAAACGGTGTGCCCCCTGACAAGGATTTCAAAAAACCTTTCGCCGAAGGCGGTTGGCAGTACGAACCGTTGGAAGGTATGGGAGCGAAAAAGGATGAGATATTAAAATACTTCGAGCAGAGCGTGTATTATTCACCGCTCGATACAGTGGCATGTCCGCCTGGATTGAGCAATGAGGTCTGCGATACTCTGGAAGCACTGGCAAGGTACAAGCTCGGGTTCGAGGGTGGCTTGCAGTTCTATAAATATGTCGACAATACAGTTCACAACGGGATGAACTATTTCTACGCGGTGACTGCTTATGACCATTTGATTGAAAACGGTGTTCCTATAAGACCGAATTACTACGGTGATCCGTCATCGAATTTCCTATTCATCAATTCTATATCGAACGCACAGACCGCTGACAATTACAGGGAAGATGAGGTTTACGTGGTTCCTAATCCGGCTACCAAGGAATCGCTTTCACCATGGCAGCTCAATCCTAACCAGGATGATCCATGACGGATCTGACGGAAACGGTACTATGAAGTGGGATCTCGTATCGAGAAACGGACAGGATGAAAGTTTCCCGAGAACGATTGGAAAGTTTGTTGTTATAAGGTAAGGTTTTAATAAGAGGAAGTCCCCAGGAGGTTTAGTGATGAAGCGTAGGATAATCGTAAGTGTGCTTGCCTTGATGCTGCTTCCGGCCTTCGCCTATGGAGGAACGAAGCCCTTTGAGAAGGTTGGAACATACGCAGCCCAATTCCTAAAAATAGGTGTTTCGGCGAGAGCCATAGGGATGGGTGGGGCATTCACCGCTGTTGCCGACGATGCCACGTCGATATACTGGAACCCTGCTGGTATGGTGGAGACGTCGAGAACGCAAGTTACGTTGAATTCGGTCGATTGGCCGGCCGATTTGAATCTCTATTTCGCCGGCGCAATCTTTACGACGCCTTATCTGCCAGGAACGATAGGTATCAGTGCGAGAGCTTTGACGATGGATCCACAGGAAGAAAGAACTATATATATGCCTCACGGCACGAAGAGATTCTTCGATGCAGGAGATATGTCTTTTGGATTATCCTACGCTATGTACTTTACAGATAGATTTTCCGCAGGTATTACATCGCATTTCATTCATATGGGGCTTGCAGATAAAAGCGTCAATACGATGGCCTTTGATTTTGGATTGTTATACAGAATAGGGATTCAGGGGCTGAAGCTCGGTATGATGGTGCAGAGCCTCGGTGGTGAGGTCAATTTTGACAACCGTTCTTCTAAGCTTCCAACCCTTTTCAGAGTAGGATTGAAGAGTGATATCATCAGGAGAGGCTCTCACGTTCTTCTTGCATCAGGAGAGTTTACACATCCGCCCGACAACAAAGAGAGGATGAACGTCGGTATGGAATATTCTTTCAACCAGTTCTTCTATCTTCGTTCCGGGTACAACATCTCTTATGATGCGGAAGGGCTTGCGTGGGGAGTCGGATTCAAGATCGATACGAGTCAGACATCGGATATCCGCTTCGATTATGCATGGGAGGATCTTGGATTCCTCGGAAGCACTAATAGAGTCTCATTGAGCTTCAGCTATTGATCGGCTGAAAGCTTGTGATTGGCATGAAGCGGCTTTTTTCATTTACTATTTTGCTGTTTTCTCTGGCGCTTTCGGTGCCGCTGAACGGGGCGGTGATCAGGGGAGAGGGAGATTTCGAGTTCTATATCGATCTCTCCGCATTTCCGTCGGAGAACGGCAAGGTGACCGAACTCATCCAGATATCAGTTCCGACGAGAGACATCGAGTACAAGAAGGTTGGGGATCATCTCTATAAGGCACTCCTCGAGCTTGAGGTATCACTTCGCGATAGTCACAAGCAAGTGGTTTTTTCCAAGGGCTATCGAATCAAGGACGAGAGGGATTCGAAGCCGGCAGCCAAGGATATATCCAGCTTTGTTTACCTGACGGATTCATGTCGTGTTTATCCTGGGAATTACACTCTCGACGCTCGAGTCAAGGATTTGAACAACAAGAAAGGCAACGCCTTTTCCATTTTGAAAAGGTCTTATGCGGTATCGAGACTTTCCAACATCCCCGTGAAAGTGCCCGAATTTCCTGCCAGAGGAATCGTTTTGAGCGAACCCGTTCTTGTCTGGTCGAAGAGGGGAGAAAGGTTCGTTCCCAATCCGATGCGCATATACGGGTTGAGAAACGACACGTTGACCTACTTTGTGCGTGCCTATATGAAAACCTCTGTGAAGGCGGATTCAATCGATTTGAGAACGGATGTTCTGGACTACAAGGGCGTCGTTGTCCTGCACGATTCCGTTAGAGCAGGTGTCATCGCACCAATGATGTCTTTTGTGAGATCGATCGATATAAGTGCGATCCCCGCAGGTCAATACAGGCTAATCGTAGAGGCAGGCTTAGAAGGAGCGTATCATTCTACGGCAAAGGACTTCAACGTTTCGTGGGAGCTCATGAACTGGCAGAAGCCGCAAAGGGAGCTTCTCGTCGAAGCGAGGATATTGCTCGATGACGAGCAATACGAGACGTTCAAGAAGAACAGCCTGGGAGAGCAGGAGAGTATGCTCGACTCTCTATGGCGCAAGCTTGATCCCACTCCTCATACGGCGAAGAACGAGGCGTTCGAGAAGTTCATGGCGCGTCTTCGTTACGCGGACAACAATTTTGGCTCTTTGACGAGGGGCGCCTTGACTGATAGGGGCATCTTGTATATAAGATTCGGCCCTCCCGATGAGATCATAAAGCAGGTTGTTCCGAACAGCGGCGACGACCTGACCGAAGCTATGGACAAATTGACTGACAGGTACAAGATAGTAGTACACAGCTTTACATTAAGGCAGGGGCCGCCCGGTGCGAGAAGGCATTCCATGAATTATATAAAGGATTCGCAGAGCAAGCTCTTCAGGGGATTCGCAGGTAGTGACGCGGGGGCTTATGAGCTGTGGATTTACAATGTGAACGGCGATCCTATTCTAAAGAAGGATCGTGTAATGACAGTCGCCTCTGGATTGCGACTTTTGTTCGAAGACAAGGACGGTTTCGGCGAATACGATCTCGTAGGTACGAGCGAGGACATGTTCAGCGATTAATATCGCTCGGGCGGAAGGAATTTTTGGTTGACAACAATGAACGCATTAACTATTTTAATCACATTAAACGACCTGAATTTCTTAAATTTTAGGTACTTAAACACCAGATCATCTAAAAATCACCATTTTTACGGATGATCATCGAGAGCAAGTTTTTATATAAAGGAATCTATTAACCTCAAAAGGAGTGCGTCGTATGGTCAAAAGAAACCGCTCGGAAATGATGGTTTACATCGCTATGCTGGCAGTTGTTCTCGTCGCATTTTCTTCTTCCGTGCTTCTTGCTCAGGACAAGACTCAAGGGGTTGCGTCTGAGACGCAGTTGCAGGTTGAATCAGAACAGGATTCCCTTGCGATGGCCAAGGGTGATTCGGTTGCCGTTGCAAGGAAAATAGCGGATTTGAGAGAACGGAAAAAGCTCGGATGGTTGTATAACTTGAGGCACAGCGGGATCGGTGAAAAGTATGTGCAGGGCGGTGTTTTCATGCACTTCCTTCTCATCGCCTCGATCGTAGGTCTCGTGTTCATCATCGAGCGGTTCTTTTCGCTCTTCCGTGCGAGGGTGAATGTCAAGAAGTTCATGGGAGAGGTTTTGAATGCACTCCGTACAGAGGGTATAGAGGCGGCGATGGGTGTTTGCGAGAGAACACGTGGCCCTATCGCGGCGATCATTCATTCGGGATTGCTCAGAGCGGGGCATGGCCCCGAGGCGGTAAAAGAGGCGATCGAAACCGCTGGAAGTATCGAGACGTCTTTCCTCGAACGAGGCCTGGTATGGATAGCTACGGTTGCCCAGGTTGCACCGTTGCTCGGATTCCTTGGAACGGTATCGGGTATGATCAGCGCTTTCGCAGCTATAGCCGCTGCTGAGCAGGTTAGCGCGAAGGTGGTCGCTTCCGGTATCGAAGAGGCTCTTATAACCACGGCAACAGGTCTCATCATCGCTATTCCGGTGAGTATCGCTTATTCGTATTTCATCTCCCAGATCGATAGATTCGTACTGGAGATGGAGGAGGCTTCCGCGGAATTGGTCAATGAATTGGTTGAGTTGCAGAGAACGGGCAAGGTTTAAAAGAGGGTTAATCGGATGATCAGAAAGAGAGCCAGAGTCAGTGCCGAATTCAACACTTCATCGATGTCCGACATCAACTTCCTGCTTCTCATCTTTTTTCTCGTGAGTACGATGTTTGCAGTGGAGAGAGGGCTGCCCATGGCTCTCCCGGGGAAAGGCTCGAGGCAGGTCAAGCTGAAGAGGAGCACCGTATTCCATATCCAGGCGCACGCCAATGGTACGATTACGACAAGCGACACAGGCCCCATTCACCTGTCCGAGATCAAGCAGCTCGTGGAAAACAAGCTGAAGATCAATCCAAAACTCGTAGTAGTGATAGAGACTGAACCCAATGCAGACTATGGGTTGATGGTCCATATACTCGATCAACTGAGATTGGCGGATGCGAAGAGAATTTCACTTCGAACGCTCAATCCTTAGGGTTGAAATAGAGAAAGAGCTGATAAAGTGGAGTTTAAGACAAAACAAAAGATAGAAGCTAAGAT
Source organism: Candidatus Latescibacteria bacterium 4484_7 (assembly GCA_002085285.1). Taxonomy (GTDB): domain Bacteria; phylum Krumholzibacteriota; class Krumholzibacteriia; order Krumholzibacteriales; family Krumholzibacteriaceae; genus 4484-7. The sequence continues at coordinate 3,259 of NATK01000072.1, read as the reverse complement.
CCCGACATCTTCGATGTCGGACATCATCTTCCTCCTATTGATATTTTTCATGGTTACGACTATATTTAAGATGGAAGAAGGATTACCCATAGTGCTGCCGAGGGCGAAGTCAGGGACGCAGCAGGAAAGAGAGCGACTGGTGCATATATGGGCCGATAGGTTCAACAGAATTAGTATAAACGACAAGCTCGTGAGAATCAAAGACATACACATCATAATAGCCCGCAAGCTTGAAGACAACAGGAGCTTGATCGTAGCCTTCAACGTGGACCATAGGGCTAAATACAGGCTTGTCTCAAATATAATGGAAGAGCTCAAAGATGCTAACGCTGTGAACGTATCGTTTACGTCGATATATCAGGAAGAGGGTCCGTAAGAGGAAGAGGGAGAAGAAAAGTGGCTACCGTGGCCATAGCAAATGTAGAGTTCAAGAGAGGGTATCATAGGTATCTGAGGAACGCCCTCTTTCTGGCTATTATCATTCATTTCTTGATGTTTTACTTCTCACCTCCGTTCGAGTTCAAGCCTTACGTTTTAAGGGAAGAGACGTTTCAGGCCGTCGAGCTGCCCGAATCTTTCGAGATTCCGCCTCCGCCCAAGGAGATTGCTCAACCTGCCGTTCCTATCGAAGCGGCTGCAGGTGAAGAGGTAGACGAGGAAGCGGATATCGCACCAACGAGTTTTGATAAGATCAGTGATGTGCCGCCCCCGCCTCCGCCTCCATCTGAGAAAGCGCAGGAGTTCTATGCATTCGACGAGCCGCCCGTTCTGATAAAGTACGTTCCTCCGAAATATCCAGATCTTGCACGAACGGCGGGTATCGAGGGGATCGTTTTGCTTCGAGTCGTAGTCGGAGAGGACGGTAAGGTGGTCAGCGTTAGCGTTATTCAGTCCGACGTTACTCCGGCTATGGAGAGGGCGGCTATGGAGGCTGCGAGAAAGTTTCTCTTCAAACCTGCAAAACAGAGAACAGTGCCGGTAAAGGCTGCCGTTGCAGTACCGATAAGATTCTCTCTGCATTGACATGGGCAGAACATATTAAAAGAGTAAAGGACCCGAATTCTTCGGGTTCTTTTTTTATAAGCCGTTTTTTCATGGAAGTTCGAAATTGTCCGTTTAATTAATCCTGGTATTGAAGTATAATGGTTATATTTGAAACACATTCGGTTTGAAATCGTATTAATTAAAAGCTCCTTGTCGATCAATAATATGCCGATGTAGGTTGAATTGCCGTCATGTCTAAGGGGTGATCGATGATGATTCGAAAGGTATTTTCTTTTATGTTCGTTGGGGTGATTATTCTTGTTTTTTCCGGAGTTGAAGCGGGAGGAGCAGAGCTTTTGACTCTGAAAGACTGCATATCTATCGCTTTGAACAACAATCCTCAAATAGGTATTGCAAGGCAGGGTTACAGGAAGGCTCAGAGCGGGCTGCTGCTGAACTACGGAAGACTCATGCCGAGGATGTCTCTTTCCTTCTACACGGGTCACAGGTTCTACGGTCCCTCGTCCGTTCAATTCGACAATCAGGGAAGACCGGTACAGCGAAATGGATTTGATTACGAAGATTACACGTTGAGGTTCTCGAGCGACATGGTGCTTTTCGACGGAGGAGCCACCATTAACAATATCCGCTCGTCCATGAAGAGCCGGGATGCAGCGAAGGAAGATTTCATGTACAAACGTGACCTCATCGCCGCTCAGGTTATAAGGGCTTATTATAATCTCGTACGAACGAAGATGCTTCTTCACGTTCAAGAAGAGAGCGTAGAGCTTGCCAGGAAGAACCTCGAACGAAGCGAGGCACTGCAACAGGTCGGATCTGCGACGAGGGCCGATGTCTTGAAGGCAAAGGTTCGTTACTCGAACACGAGACTCGATATGATTAAGGCGAAGAATGCTGTTGAGCAGGCCAAGGAAGATTTGAATGCACTTCTCAACAGGCGCGAGCAAACCGAAATCCTCGTCGACACGACGATGACGGTCGATTTCTATGAACCAGATTTGAAGAAAGAGGTGAGTTTTGCCCTGGCGAACCGTCCTGACCTGAAAAGCCTTTCTCTGTCGCTCGAATCGGCGAAGGCCGGTATGGCTGCAGCAAAGAGCGGCTGGTATCCGCAGCTCGGGGCTAATTTCAGCTATAGCTGGAACGACAGACGGATGGCGCAGAATCTCGACTTTTTCGACAACGAATACATGTGGATGATAACAGGATATCTCAACTTCAATATATTCGACCAGTTTGCGACTAGTTCGAACGTGAGTAGAGCAAAGGCGGATTGCAGGATTGCGGAATACAATCTCGAAGCTGCAAGGCTCGACGCGGTCAAGGAGATAAAGACGATCGTGTTGAACATCCAGCAGGCAGAGGAGCGGATAGGTGTGGCCGAAGAGACGGTCACCCAGGCGAAGGAAGACCTGAAGCTTGCCGAGGAACGTTACAGGGTCGGTGCAGGAACGATGCTTGAGACGATAGATGCTCAGGTGGCATTGGCTCAGGCGAAGGCGGACGTGATCGATGCGAAGTGTGATTATTTGATTGCCAGGGCCGATCTTGCAAGAGCCACTGGAAGACGCGTATACAGCGATTAATGTATCTACCGGGGAGTTTGTCATATGTTGATCAAGGTTGAAGGTGTAAAGAAGATATACGATGTAGGAGTTCAGAAGATTCTCGCCCTTGCCGGAGTAGACCTCGAAATAGACACAAACGAGTACGTCGCTATAATGGGACCTTCCGGCTCGGGCAAGTCCACATTCATGAATATCCTCGGATGTCTCGATACGCCTACCGCGGGGAAATACTTTTTGAAAGGCCAGGAAGTGAGCGGCTTCGATGACGACGAGCTGGCACGAATAAGAAACAAAGAGATCGGTTTCGTGTTTCAGACGTTCAATCTTCTGCCTCGCGCTACGGCTCTGCAAAATGTCGAGCTGCCTCTCGTCTACGGCGGTGTGCCTACGAAGGAGCGCAGGGAGAGGGCCATGGAAGCACTTAGAGCGGTAGGCCTTGCAGAGAGGGCTGTTCACAGGCCAAACGAGCTTTCGGGAGGTCAGAGGCAGAGAGTTGCAATAGCTCGTGCACTGATTAACAGACCTTCTATCATCCTAGCCGACGAACCGACAGGCAACCTCGACAGCAAGACCGGTGAAGAGATCATGAGCATATTCAGAAAGATTCATAATGACGGCAATACCATAGTTATAGTCACTCATGAAGAGTATATCGCCGAACATACACAGAGGATTGTAAGGTTGAG
>NATK01000071.1 GCA_002085285.1 Candidatus Latescibacteria bacterium 4484_7 | reverse complement strand
TCCTGCCATTTTCCCTATTATCGATGTATGCAGACTCTATCACTGAAAACGGGTCCTTTGCGAACCCCTTCTCGGCAAGATACGCCTCCGATGAAAAATATTCCCCGTCGAGACTCCTTGCTCCAAGCAGCAAGACCCCTACCATCTCGTTGCCAGTTCCACCGACGTTCGATGCCACGAACTTGACCCTCTTCGCCCCTTCATCGCCACCTCGAGACACTCCATCGAGAGAAAACACCATGAAACGGCGGGTTTTTTCCGCCTGAGCACCATCTCTCGCAGCGCCTGTTTTGAATACGAGTGCCATATCTATACCTGTGCCCCCGTCCTCTAAAATCGGCGAGTCATCATCTATCTTTATCCTCGTCTCAAAGCCGGCGAAGTCTCTCATGTGCCCATAGCTCCATGCATAACTGTTCTGAATCATCCTGATGCCGCAATCCTCATCGAGAGATTGCGTAACGATCATGTTGTCACTCACGGCTGCGAAATCTTCGTCTATGAGTCCGTCGCCATCGTTGTCTTCCCCGTCGATTATGTCTTCGTCTATGAGTCCGTCGTCATCATCGTCAGCGCTCTCGTAGGGGTAGCGCCTGCCCGATTTGCATCCTTCGTAGAACGATCTGTGTGAATACTCGCCCGGGAGCGCTCTGAAATCCCCGGGTCGAATCAGTCGAGATACGCCTGCAAGCGGGTCGACGATCCGCAGGTACAAACCGACCCCGCCTATGAACACCTTCGTGCTGTCTGCAAGCCAGTCTCCACTTGTCTGCTCCTCGGCCTTTCTATTCGGCGCGATGGCGCTGGCTCCTCCGCCCACCGCACCTATCGTACAGTCGTCGTTGATTCTCAATCTCACACGGCCAACGCTGTGCTTCACGAAGCCTTCCTTCTCTACGTCCTGTGAGAGCACATCGGAACCGGCAAGACAGACCGCAGTGCAGACTATCACAGCGGCGATCAAAGACACGTATTTTGTGTTTCCTGCAGGCATGCGTTTATTATTCCTCGCTAACAATCAGTCAAACGTCCGCTCGACTCCGGCTCGATGCCCGCCCCAACAAACGGGTCCGAGCCTACTGATTCTTATCGTCTCCGCCCGGTTCTTCCCCGTTCTTCGTCTCTCCGTTCTCCTCGTCCTCCTTTTCACCGGCTATGAGAGCAACGTCGACGACCTTGTCGCCTTCGCCCAGTTTTATCAGTTTTACACCTTTTGCCTGTCTTCCCAGCACAGATATGCTGTTCACCGCCGATCGTATGATGATCCCATTCTTCGTTATGATCATAACCTCGTCTGTGTCGATCACCTCTTTGAGCGCTACGAGGTTGCCGTTCCGCTCATCCGTCGGAATGCAGACGACGCCCTTTCCACCTCTCTTGATATTTCTGAAATCGGCGACCCTCGTCCTCTTTCCATAGCCGTTCTCCGTTACTGCAAGAAGGTCGGCTTTTCTCTTCACGACTACCATCGCAACGACCTCGTCGTCGCTGTCGAGCTTGACGCCCCGCACGCCCTGCGTCGCTCTGCCCATCACCCTGACGTCTCTTTCGCTGAACCGAATAGCCTTTCCCTTCCTCTTTGCAAGGATCACGTCGTCCGAACCCCTCGTGAGTTTCGCCTCTATCAGACGGTCACCTTCGCGGAGGACTGTCGATATGATGCCTCCTCTTCGCGGGTTCGAATAAGCGGACAGGTGCGTCTTCTTGATGAAGCCGTGCGCCGTCGCAAGAAGCAGGTAGGCATCTATACCAAAATCGCTCACGGGGACAAAAGCCGTTATCTGTTCCTCCCTCGACATCTCCAGGAGGTTCACTATAGCCTTGCCCCTTGCCAACCTTCCGCCTTGAGGTATCTCGTGGACCTTGAGCCAGTAGCATTTGCCCCTGTCGGTGAAGAAGAGGATGTAGCTGTGCGTGGAAGCGATGAAGAGGTGCTCGACAAAGTCTTCTTCCTTCATGCCGAGGCCGCTGATTCCTTTGCCACCGCGTCTCTGGCGCCTGTAAGTCGTTATGGGTATCCTCTTGATGTAGCCTGTGTGGGTTATCGTTATAATCATGTCCTCTTCGGCTATGAGGTCCTCGATGTCGAATTCTCCCTCCTCGTCCACGATCTGAGTTCGCCGTTCGTCGCCGAACCTCTTCTTGATATCGTCGAGGTCCTCGGCTATGAGCCCGAGCAGAAGGGTGCGGCTGTCGAGTATAGAGTGGTAGTACTCGATCTTTTTGATGAGTTCAAGGTACTCATCGTCTATCTTCTTTCTCTCGAGTCCTGTGAGGCGCTGGAGCTTCAAATCCAAGATCGCCTGAGCCTGTATCTCCGTCAGCTTGAACTTCTTCATGAGACCCGTCTTCGCCTCGGCCGGCGATGCGCTCTTCTTGATGAGCGCCACCACGGCATCGATATTGTCCAGTGCTATCTTGTAGCCTTCGAGTATGTGCGCCCTCTCCTCGGCCTTTCGCAGATCGTACTTGGTCCGCCTCGTTATCACATCTTCTCTGTGATTGAGAAACTTCTGCATGAGCTCTTTTAGGTTCATTACCTTTGGACGGAGGTCGTCCAGGGCAAGCATGATGATGCCGTACGTCACCTGTAGCTGCGTGTGTGCGAAGAGCTGATTCAGGACGACTTTGGGGTATGAGTCTTTCTTGAGCTCTATTACGATTCTCATTCCTTCCTTGTCGGATTCATCTCTTATGTCCGATATTCCCGTCAATCTGCCCTCGCGCACGAGGTTGGCTATCTTCTCTATTATCGCCGCCTTGCTAGTCTGATACGGAATCTCGGTGACGATGATGCTTGTCTTCCCGTTCTTCTGCGTTTCTATATTGGCTCTTGCCCGCAGGGTGATCTTGCCCTTACCAGTCCTGTAAGCCTCCCTTATACCGGCCCTACCATATATGATCCCGCCTGTGGGGAAATCGGGGCCTTCCACTATCGAGCTCAGCTCTTCTATCGATATGTCGGGGTTCTTGAGCAGCGCCTCGAGGCCGTCCACTATTTCGGATATGTTGTGTGGAGGAATATTCGTAGCCATACCGACTGCTATACCCGATGCGCCGTTTAAGAGGAGATTCGGTATCCGTGATGGGAGCACGAGGGCCATCTGACGTGTCTCGTCGTAGTTCAGACCGAATTCCACCGTCTCCTTTTCGATATCCCTGAGGAGCTCCTCCGCTATCTCGGTCATCCGCACCTCTGTATACCGTTCGGCCGCAGCGGGATCGCCGTCTATCGAGCCGAAGTTCCCCTGCCCGTCGACGAGCGGGTAACGCATCGAGAAGTCCTGTGCCATTCTAACAACCGCATCGTATACCGCTGCAGTTCCATGAGGATGGTAATTACCTGTAACATCACCTGTGAGCTTGGCAGACTTCCTGAACGGCCTGTTGTGTGCAAGGTTGAGGTCGTGCATCGCAAGGAGGATTCTCCTGTGAACGGGCTTCAGCCCATCCCTCACATCGGGTATCGCCCTCGATACTATGACACTCATAGAGTAGTCGAGGTAGCTGCTCTTCATCTCGTCCTCTATGTATACCGGTATAACTCGCTGTCTGCCTATGTCCATCTATTCATCCTCCTTGTAACCTCCATTCCCCCCTTAAAATATCCTTTGCATCTTCTAAACATCTAGGTTGCGCACCTGGAGAGCATTCTCCACGATGAAGTTCTTTCTCGGCTCGACCTGATCTCCCATGAGAATCGTAAATATCTGATCGGCCTCTACAGCATCTTCCAGCGTAACCTGCAGAATCGTCCTCCGCTCCGGGTCCATCGTCGTATGCCACAACTGTTCGGGGTTCATCTCTCCGAGACCCTTGTAGCGTTGAACGTAAACATTGCTGCTGCCGCCCATCTCCTTTACGATCTTGTCCTTCTCCTCGTCGCTGTAAGCATACCTTTCCTCTTTCCCCTTCTTGACCCTGTAGAGGGGCGGCTGCGCTATGTAAACGTAGCCCGCCTTCACGAGGTCTGGCATATACCTGAAGAAGAGCGTCAGTATAAGTGTCCTGATGTGAGCTCCGTCGACGTCGGCGTCTGTCATTATGATAACCTTGTTGTACCGCGCCTTGCTTATATCAAACTCCTCGCCTCCTATACCCGTGCCAAGTGCGGTGATTATCGTCTTTATCTCCTCGTTTGAGAGGATCTTGTCTATGCGCGCCTTCTCCACATTCAAGATCTTGCCTCTCAGCGGAAGTATCGCCTGAAAGCGTCTGTCGCGCCCCTGTTTCGCCGAGCCTCCCGCCGAATCGCCCTCCACCAGGTAGAGCTCGCACTGGGCGGGATCGGTGATCGAGCAGTCGGCCAGCTTGCCCGGGAGAGTGTTCGACTCGAGTGCGGACTTTCTTCTTACGAGCTCTCTCGCCTTCCGTGCTGCGTCTCTCGCCCTCGCCGATTGAAGCGCCTTCTCTACAATCTTCTTCGCGACAGAGGGGTGTTCTTCGAGGAATTCGCTGAGCTTCTGACCGAGCATACTCTCAACGAGCCCCTTGACCTCGCTGTTTCCGAGCTTCGCCTTCGTCTGACCTTCGAACTGAGGGTCTGGGAGCTTGACGCTTATCACGGCGGTCACTCCCTCCCTTACGTCATCCCCCGAGAGCGTAATTTTCTGCTTCTTGAAAAGATTGTTCTTCTGGGCGTAGTTATTCAGAGTCCTCGTCAGGGCCGTTTTGAAGCCTACGAGGTGAGTGCCTCCGTCCACCGTGTTGATGTTGTTGGCAAAGCAGAAAATGTTTTCCTTATACGTATCGTTGTATTGTATCGCTATCTGTACCTCGACATTATCTTTCCTGTCCTCGATGTATATCGGCGGGCTGTGAAGTGTGGTACGGTTCTGGTTGAGCCATTTGACGAAAGAGATTATTCCGCCTGTATAGTGGAACTCGTGTTTCTTGCCGTTTCGTTCGTCCTCGAATTCGATCCTGATTCCCTTGTTGAGGAAGGCGAGCTCCCTGAACCTCTGCGAGAGCGTGTCGAAGCTGAAGTTCAGCGTTGTGAATATCGTATCGTCAGGCAGAAACGTTACTCGAGTCCCGCGTCGTTCCTTGCGGCCCTCCTGCTTCTTCGAAGTCAGCGGACGTACAGGGATACCTCGCTCGTACCGCTGAACGAAAGATTTACCGTCCCTCCATATCTCCACCTCGAGCCATTTGGAAAGAGCGTTTACTACAGACACTCCAACGCCGTGCAATCCTCCCGAGACCTTGTAGCTCTTGTGGTCGAACTTTCCGCCCGCATGGAGAGTCGTCATCACAACCTCTACGGCAGGCTTCTTCTGAGTGGGATGTATGTCCACGGGTATCCCTCTACCGTCGTCTATAACGGTGACCGACCCGTCCTTCGATATCTTTACATATATGTTGCTGCAGTAACCGGCCATAGCCTCGTCGATACTGTTGTCGACGACCTCGTATATCATGTGATGAAGACCGTGAATGTCTGTGCTTCCAATATACATCGCCGGTCTTTTCCTGACCGCCTCCAGTCCCTTGAGCACTTGAATCCCTTTTGCTGTATATTCCTGACTCATCCTCTTCGATCACCCCTCTTCAATTCAAACCTTATATCCTTCAGTCCTATCGCCCTGTATCTGTCTCTTATCAGCTCGACGAATTGCCTTCTTCTGAAAGATAATTCCTGTACCCATGCGCCACTTTCCACCTCAACATAAAGCACGCCGTCCCGAACCCGAACCGGCCGAGACACCTTCGCTATCGCCTCGCCGGCAACCGACGCCCACTGCCGTTTGAGTTTTTCCTCTTCGATCCTTCCCTCGAGACCGAGCTGCTTCAAAACCCCGGGGATTATCGAGCCTATTCTATCCGCTGACTTCGCCAATCAGTACACCTATCCTATGAACAATTATTCAATGATTCTATATTGAATCAGTGTAAAAAGAAACAAAAAAACGCTATCGGCGAGATACAAAAATCACCTTAATGATATTGCTATTTCAATCAATTACGACTTTTAACAAGATAACAAATTAGCCGGACAGGTTCAATCAAATAGAGGACCTTATCGTACCGTTGTCCACTCTGAAAATAAGCGCTCTTTCACCGAAAAACCTTCTGTCTTCCTCCCTCGGCGTCGTCACGAACACCTGGTACCTGTCATCAAGTGCACCCTTGAGCTTCCCGGATTTTTCCTTGTCGAGCTCGGAGAATATATCGTCGAGGAGCACCACCGGCCTTTCACCGCGTTCCTCCATAATCGTTACCGCCTGTGCGAGCTTGAGAGCTATTGAAACGATCCTTTTCTGTCCCTGCGAACCGTATCTTCTCAGCTCAGCTCCGCCGAGCTTGAGGAGAATGTCGTCGTTCTGGGGACCAGCGACAGTAAACCTTTTCCTCTGCTCCGCATCCCTCGAAGATTCCAGCGAAATCCTAAGCGCCGCTTCGATATCGAGACCTTCGGGATTGAAAGAGCAGATATAATCGAGGTTGAGCTCCGCACCTTCCCCGTTAAGCTCTTCGAATATCGCCTTGACCCTCGGCAATATCTTCTTCAGAGCTTCTCGCCTCCTCTCCACTATCTCTGTCGATACCTCTATGAATGCTTCGTCCCAGGTCTCTTTCTCTTCGAGGTCCTTCGCTGACTCGAAACCCTTGAGAAAGGCATTTCTCTGCCTAAGAATCCTTTTGAACCTTTTGAGACTCCTCACGAAACGGGGGAATATCTGGGCGGCGGTATAGTCGATATAAAGACGCCTAATCTGGGGTGAACCCCCGGCTAGGGCTATATCTTCCGGCGTGAAGATCACCGCCGGAATCGTTCCGACAAAATCGGACATCCCTTTCACTCTCTTACCGTTCACACTAACCTTCACCGCCCCTGCGGCGTTCATCCCAACCTCTACAACGAAGGTAATCCCATTGTCGCTCTCTGCACGAACCGCAAGGAAGGCGTAATCCTCGCCAAAGGTTATCATTTCCTCCCTTCTTCTCGATCTGAAGGATCGACCCAGCGAAAAGAAGCTGATCGCTTCGAGAAGGTTCGTCTTTCCCTGCCCATTCATCCCTATGAATAGGTTCAATGCCCGCGAGAATGAAAGGCTTGCCCTGGATATGTTTCTGAAGTTTACTAGATCGATAGAATCTATAAACACTCGTCAACCGCCGCACATGAGCTGACAATCAACTGAGTCTAAGAGGCATAATGATACATATATGCTTCATGTCGCCCGACTCCGAAGATGGTCTTATCAGGCCTGCATTGTCAGGTCTGTCGAGCATAAAGACGATATCATCGGTATCGATTGTCTTTAGAACATCCATAATGTAATTGGCGTTGTATCCTATATCCATAGGATCGTCATTATAGGAGGCTTCGATTTCCTCTGTCGCCTCACCAAGTTCCTGAGTTACGACGTTTAG
>NATK01000070.1 GCA_002085285.1 Candidatus Latescibacteria bacterium 4484_7 | reverse complement strand
GAGATAAGCAGAGATGTTGTTCGGTTGAAACAGGTTCCTTCCGCTGTCGAACCTCATCCTCGTATAGCCGTGCACCATGTCGCTTATCGTTATGTTGAAATTCAGGTCAACCTTGTGCCTTGACCTTGTGCCTTGGCCTCTGCATACGCCAGCGTGGATCGTCTTCGACGTTCTTCTCTGTGATCATTCGAGCTAGATATCTTCCCCCGATAAGAACTCTGGCATTGAGAGGGGTGTTGGATAGCCTTTTCACAGCTCCTCTTTGGACGATGTCGCCCTTGTTGTCGATCTCTACTACCGAGTTTACTCCACCGTATGGATCGGGCTTGGTGTTTGGATTTTCGAGATCTGTTATCCATGCACCGTCAACGACGAATTTGTACTCGTGTTTTCCTGGGGAAAGTTTCATCACAACGGACCAGTATCCTTTGTCATCCCTTTTCATCGGGGTCGCCGTGGCATTCCAGTTGTTGAATGTGCCGGCCAAGAACACCGTGCCCGCATCGGGATCGTAGTAGACAAACTTTATTCCGCCTTCGACCTTTTCAACCGATGCGTGGGCTGAGACCGCCGCCAGGAATATTGCAAACACTGCCAGCAACGCCGCAGCAGACATTGCGAGTGTTTTATTCCTGCTGTAATTCATTGCACTCTGCTTTTTGTGATTCATGACTTCCCTCTCAGAAATAAATTTTCATGAACGCTTTGATCCTGTGTGTGATCCGATCCTGTGAGTACTCGTTTACGAAGTGGTCCGTATTGACGAGGAACTCGCTCTGCCACGGATCACCGTACTCCACAAAGAACTCGGCTCCGTAACCGGTGTCGTATCTGATCTGCGCAAATACGGTGGCCCTCGCCTCCGTTTCTTCGTTAACGTTCAGGATTCTAAAGTAGCCCTTGAGTTTGCCCGTAGCGTTGAATTCCATGTCGTAGCCGTAAGCAACAACTTCCCTGAACGTTCCGAAATCCCTCATTCTCGCCTGAATCCTGACCTTCGCAAGTTTGTTTTCTACGGATAGCTCGACGAATAGGTTGGGGTATGTGTAGAAATCGAACACCTCTCCAGAGGCGTCAAAGCCGTGCCACCTGTTGTATCCGATTTTTCCCTTGAATCCCTTTATAAACTCGATGTAGAGTTCCGAGTAGAGGTTGTACGAGGGCCTCAGTTTTCCGCCCTCCTCGTCGATGATTCTTTTTTTGTAAAAATCGTAGGAAACAGTGGCTGTTATGGCCTTTTTTGGAACGAGAAAGATACCCTCGATGTGATACTGTTTTCTGTTGAAATTCCTCTCCTCGTCGAATCTCCTCGAAAGGTAGTCTCTGAAATTCTCGCCGAAGTTGTTGTACCATGCGTGGAGGATCAGGTTCGATATTCTTACGTTACGCACCTCGGTGGAGAATGCAAACTTGTTTTCATTGCTTCTTATTTCGCTCGTTTCTATCTGGAACGGGTCTTTGCTCACAGCGTACTCTGTGATCCAGCTTGAGTTCTCGAGGTTCAAAGGACCCAACGACAGGCCGGTTCTAACGATGTTTCTCGGGTAGAATGCCAGGTCGAATGAGTAGACGTTGTTGTAGCTCGAGCCGAGGTAATGTTTCGGCACGCTGGTATTTGTCCAGTCCTTCCTCAAGAACATTGTTCCCATCTCTATTCTGTCGCCGAACGATTTCTTTCTCAGTCTCATGATCAGATTGTCCGTTCCGTCAGCGATCTGATCCTTCGGATTACCCGTCCAGTTGAATGTAGAGCCGTCGTCGAAGTATATGAATGTTCCGCCGAGTCCTTTTACCTTCCATAGATCGATGTTCCAGAAGTCTGCTCTGATACCGCTCGACTGGGGTCCCCAGTTGTCATTTTTTATCTTGTCCTGATCGACGAGATTGAGCAACGGCTCATCGGGAATCCAGAATCTGTTCTGCCGGTAGAATAGGTATGTTTCCCATTTGTCGCCCTTAAATTTGAGGTGTCCTTCGGCTCCGATGTACAGGGGGTTCTTGTATTCAATCTCGGGGGTGAGGTATTCGTCTCTGTTCGATTCGACACGGAACTTAAAGAAGCTTTCCATATTGTTCTGTGGATAGCTGAAATACTTGAGCTCCATGTAGTGTCTCGGCATGCCTTCGGCGTCGGGTGGTCCGAACTGCCAGTGTCTTTCCATTCTTTGAAGACTCGCCTCTATTTCGTAATATCCTTCGAACTTGGAGACGGCGAATGCGTTCGATAAGCATATCGAAACGAGGAACACCGACAACAGGGCGGTCTGTAATGTTCGTACATATTTATTTACTGCTGAATGCATTTTGTCCGTACCTCGTTACATTCTTATGGTGGCGGAGAACTGATATGTGTTGCCGAGCTCGTAGTGCGTCTCGAGCATCAGATCGATCTGCCAGTAATTACCCTTAAGCCCGAAGCCAGCCGTCATGTGTTCCCGTTCGAAGCCTCCTCTCAGGGCCACGGCATCGAAGAACCATATTTCACTTCCGAATCTACCCACTGTCTTTGTCTGCTCGCCGTAGAGGGTCTTGAGTTCAAAGGTCGTAAGAAGCATTCCTCTGAAAATGTAGCTTACTCCAAGCGAGTATTCCCTGTAAACGGGATCGGGTGTTTTCGTGGTTTCTATGAGTTTGAGCTTCGGTTCGTTCACATTGTAGAGGACGAAACCGAGTGTCCAGTTGCCACCCGAGCTGTAGTGAACTCCTATGTCGTATGAGGGGGCTATGTCTCTTCCTTTGAACCCCGGGTCGTTGTACTTCTCGTAGCCCGGGGCGGATAGGACGAAAAGCTTGAAGCTGAGACCGGCTGAAAGACCCTTCAAGAACGGCATGCGTCGGGCGACGGCGAGATTGATCGTGTCCTCGTGGTAGATGTCTTTGAGGCCGAGTCTCATCCAGCTCAGCCCGAATGAAGCGAAGCGTGTGCTATAGACGCCGCTCAGGAAATCGTTTGAAAGGTCGTCCACCGAATAGAGCATGGTTCTGCAGCCGGTGAGTTCGAATCTGTCGATGAAAACCATTCCGGCAGGGTTCCAGTAGACGGCGTTTGCGTCGTTGGCGACGGCGACGAACGCCGAGCCCATCGCCCTGGGGCGGGGTCCTATCCGCATGTTGCGGAAGTCGGCCTTAGCTGTTGTCGACAGGGTTGCTACGATTGTCATCACCGCAACTGCTGAAGCAATCTTTCCAGGAATCTCTTTCAAACGATTTGCACCTCTCTATTTAATAACGGCGACTGCCTTGTTCACCCTGATCGTTCTCTGGCCGGCGGCCTGTGAGAATGTCACGGTGAACCTCGCCACATAGATTCCGTAGGGGACCACATGTCCCATGTTGTCTTTGCCGTCCCATACGAGACCGGTCACTCTCCTCGGCTTCTTGTCCGGAGTGTCTTCCGCCGTAAAGGCAAAGCGTTTCTTGAGAATCTTCACCCTGTATCCGTCTATATTGTATATTTCGATCGTGACCGTCGCTTCCTTGGTGAGGTAGAAGCTGATATTCGTCTCGTCGTAGATCCCGTCACCGTTCGGAGAGAACGGGTTCGGTGAAAAGACAACACCGCTGAACACCTCGCCTGGATTGTATTTAAAGCTTGGGTCGTAGAAAAGCCCGTACGTGCCTGTTTTTTGTACATCAACGGTGACGAGGTTTCCAAAGGGGTTCACATTGCCTCCGACGAGGACCCATGTGTTCGTCACTCGGTTGAATTCATATACGGCGAGCAGGTTTTCATCTATCTGGCCGATAGCGTAGGATGGATAGTGGAATGTTATCTCGAAGGGCTCGAGGAGTTTGTCGAAATAGATGTTTTCGACTTCGTTCGAGGCGCTTATTTCGATCGTTCTCACCACGTTTATAGTAGAGGCAGGTTCTGGAGGTAGAGGAAAATTGCGATCATTTTCCGAATATAGTCTGAAGTTCATACTGTATCCATCAGGGAGATCGGGTAGTGCGCTCTTTTAATCGGAAGGTCCACGTTCCAGAGGTTTTCACCAGAATACCCCATATTGATCTTTCCCATCCAACTGTCGCTCCTCACCGAGTCGGCACGCCAGTATAGTTTTGCCTCCTTTACCTGGTCGTCGTCGGTTATATTCACCGAGTAGTACAGAGGCGCATTCTCCAGTGGGAAGAATGGAACCGTCTCGTTCTCCATCCCTTCAACGGTGATGACAGGGGGTCCCTGATCCTCGAATGCAGTAGCTTCGAGTACACAGGCGGTGATTCCTTTTTCCAGGCGTTTTACCGCTTCGGGGGATTTGTAGTTGAGCATTTCGCTCTGCGCTCTCCCCGGCTTTTTCCCGAGGCCGGGAGAGGTGACGAGATCGATGATATTCGGGTCTCGGTCGCTGTCGCCTCCGCCGCCGAAGTTCCATTCCGAGGTATTGGCGTTGACCCATCTCGTGTCGCCAAAGTTCGTGTCGTCACTGTGGCCGTCGTGGCTTGTCATTACAACTAGGATATCCCAGTTGAGGATGTCTTGAATCGAGGGGTTCCCTAATGATTCCTTCGAAACAATCGCCGTTATAGTGTTCCGGTTATAGTCAGAAGTCAATATAATATCCTTATCGGATTTATGTGCATTCGAAGCCCAGGCCTGGGGAGTGTTCTGGTTGTTCGAGGCGATTACCGCCTTGTACCACCCCTCCATCACGATTGCATAATCCCATGCATCCCATCTTGCAAAGTCGTTTTGTCTTTTGGGAAGCCCCTCAGTGGCTCCTCCCTTGAAGGCATCTATATATATATCGACTTTTTCAATATTGATATCGGCATAGAGCGGATTCCAATCGGCGGTTCCCTCGTCCTTTGGATTGGGAAAATTGCCGATCTTCACCTGGAATGCGATGCTTGGAACGATTTCGCCGGCAACGATCTTGGACGTTTCGTATATCGTAACCTGCCTCAGGTCGAACGCTCCCTTCACGAATACGCTGTTCGTCGGATACATGTAGTACAGACCTTCATGTCCAAAGAGGTCGGGCCCGTGGTCGTCGTTCTCTTCATCGACGAATGTCCTGATAGGTGTCGTCATCTCTTCAATTGTAACAGATATAGTCGAATCGCTTCGGCTTATGTTCGTCGAATCCTTGGCGGTGACGGTGAGATTGTACTCGCCGCCTGATATCTTGGGGTCGGTCGTGTATAGGTGGCTGTAGATGGAGTCGCCTGCAGCTACGTCGCCGTTCGTGCCGTCGTCGTGCATCGGCTGGAATCTTGATCCATTTATTGGCGAGAGGTCCAGCGTAATATCGCCTATGCCGCCGCCGGCATCGTTCACCTTTGCGGTGAGGAGCACCGTGCTCCCCGCCTCAAAGTCCGACGGTTCAGCCGAAACCTCGGTTATCGTTGGAGCGGGAGGGAAGTTTTTTTCAAGTACGAACGGAGCCGAATAATTGTGCAGTATTACGGGTGTCTCTGTTATCGACCAATCGGCGTTCGGATCGAGAGGATCGAAATCGAGATCGAGTGTCGAATCGTGAGGCGCCGAATCGAATGCGCTCCTCTTGACATCGGTTTCCTGCATTAGGTAGACCTCGAAGCGTACCGTATCGGGTATATCGCCCTGGAATACCGTATAGGGGATCTTGTAGGTTACGTATGTAGTGTCTTTCGCTATCCAGTCATCTCTGATGTTTATTCCTTCCACCCACTTCGATGGGTCGCTCGTAGAGATATATTTCTTGCCGTCATTGTCCCACCAGAGCCACTCCGAGCCGTTCCATTTTCTCAAATCCGCGTAATCGTCCGATGAATATTTATACGTCAGTGCAAACTCGGGATGAAGGGTTTGAGCGTATGTGATGGGAAATCCAAACGGTTCATTCTCTGCTCCAGCAACGTCACCTCCCGTCTCCATTATGATTCCCAGGTGAGCTCCCTCCCAATCTGTCGCGAATTTCACCCTTATATTGATGCTCTCCGGATCGTTCCCGACTACTACAGTTGTAAGATCCATTGCTGCAAGGCTGTTGTGAGCCATATCGGGTTCGGGCGCTGCAGGGTCTCTCACAGTCATGACCCTATCGATGAGAAAGTTCGTTCCTCTGACATCAAGCGGTGGGGTAGAGGTCGCTTCTATCTGTACGACGTTTAGCCTGTTTCCTGCAGTAAATTCGGTTGTGGCCGTCCCGGACTCATCCATTGCGACGGTCGCAGGTGATAGGTTGCCTGCACTCGTAGGTGTGCATGAAAAGAGCAGAGTGTAACCGCTCTTTTTGACGGCATTGCCGTTTTTGTCCACAAGCTGTGCCTTTATCGATTGCCTCTCACCTATTCCCAGGAGATCTGATTCGGCATATAGCCGGATCGATGTCGGAGGACCGGGGATAGATACGATCTCTATATAGTTCTTGTCTCCGGGGCCGATGACCTGCAACTCCTTGTTCAGGTAACTCGCCGAGGCAGTGACCTTGATGATTCCCGACTTCTCCGAGGTAAGTGTATTCGAAACCTCTCCATCTGCCGACGTCTCCACGGATGGCACCTTAAAGGTGCCGTTACCAGGAGATGATGGATCGATGAGAAAAGTCACCGGAATTCCCGAAATCTTTACAGGATTGTGACTGATGTCGAGCAGCCGGCCGTATATGACGATTTCATCCGTACCGTCGGCTGTTAGTGTATCCCGAGAGCTCGAAAGCTCCAGGTACTCGGGCTCGGCGGAGCGGATGCCAACCTTGAATTCTCCGTGGATCGTGCTGTCTGCGCTGCTTCGCGTATGGATTCTCAATACCTCGACGTCGTCGTCCGAAACGAGGAAACTGCCCCTTCCGTCTATAAGTGATATACTCGATATCATCGTCGTATCGGGCAAATAGAATTTTGCGTTTCCTCTCGGAGGTGTAATGTTGTTGAGTTTCGTCGCGTTAATGCTGATATCGGATAGCTTTCCCTGGGTATCGTAATAGTCGCGTCTGTCTGCGTCGTCCCTTGCCTCTAACGTTGCTTTTGCATAGAAGTATATGTTCGAGTCGGGGTAGCTCACCGTTGTGCTTATGCTCTCGATTTCTTCACCTGCTTCGTTTATCAGGACGAGTTTCGTCGCCTTTACCGAAGCGAGCGAAAGCGTATCTACATAGACGCTGTCGCTCTTGACTATAGTAGCAAATGTTGTGTCGGACAGATAGCCTTGTGCTTCAGCTACGACGAGATATTCGCCTTCGGGCACAGGCAGGCTGAAGAAGCCGCCCGTTGCAGGAACGGTTGCGGCTCCTTCGCCTGCTATTACCCCTGTATTCCTGTCGTATGCAGCCACGCTCGTTTCGGCTCCTGGTCCGTCGGAGAATGCTATGTTGCCCGTGATCTTGCCCGCTCTGGTCAGTGTGAAGTCGATACCTGTCACTGTGCTCTGCCCCTGGAGTCTTACGCCGGTCTGACGCAGTGTCGCATAGCCTTTCGCCTTGCATTCTACCGTGTAGTATCCGTCTTCAAGTCTTCCTATGTGGTAGTTTCCCCCGCCTGGAGGTAGATCGACTGTTTCGATCAATTTACCCGTATTCTCTCTCGAAAGTATTACTTGCGGCTCGGTAGTCTTGTCCGTTGTATCTTCGAGAGCAACTGTGCCCTCGATCGCTCCGCGAAAGGCGTCAGGAATGCTGTCAGCATCTGCATCTATGTTCATTATATAGAAGTTCGTGAGGGTCGTAGGATTGCCATTCCCGTCCATTCCGGGATTATCAGGAGCAGCATCTGGGCCGTTCCAGTGGTCGCCTCCAGCTATTACTGCGACTACTCTTATCTTTGCCCCGACCGGGACCTTTCCCTGTCCTTGCTGATAGATCGCGTCCCAGGGTATCCGCACTTCACCTTCATAGAAGAAGTTGGTCTTGGGTTCGTTAGCCGTCTCACAGAGTGTGGTGATATCTTCGGTGGTAGTATTGTTCGTTATCCTGTGGACGCCGAGGGCACTGCCGTTCCAGTTGGCTATGATGAGGCTTGCAAAGACCGTGTCGGGGAAGTTGAAATTCCTCGGATACCAGTCGAGGTTGTTGATGTCAGAAGCGCCGGATCCTGTGCCCGCGTCAATAAGCACAATCATCGCATTGTTGTTGATCTGGTACCGAACTCCTATATATAGGTTGAGACTGTCGTATGTGACCCAGAGATCGTCGAGGTCGTTCGGGCCCCATGAGGTGTCGCCGAGGGGATCGTCGACGGCGAGGTCGTCGTAATCCCAGTCGGAACCGTCCCCGGTGATCGTCCCGTCGATTACGGGCGATTTGTACGGTCTTGCAACGAGTAGCGCCGAAAACAAAGCGGCAGCCATTGCAAAGAATATCATGCTTCGTATAAGTTTTCGATTCATCTCGATTGTGAAAAAAATCTTGTTTCCGTGCTCGATCTGCCAACCTGTTCGTGAGTATGCTTCAAACCCATAATTTATGCAAGAAAAAGATTTCGGCAATTTTTATTTGAAAATTATTTTGCTGTAGAACGAGAGAAGGCACTTGAAGTATTATCATTCTCAATAGCTTTTGCTTTGGGATCTGGAGTAAAATTCATTGGCATTTGAGAGGGAAGGGAACTGAAATGAGTGTGATTTTTAAGGTTATTTACCGTTTTTACAGAAGATTCATCAAACCTGATTATCTGAAGATGCTCAAGCGAAGAGGATTGTTCGTGGGCAAAGGGTTCCGTATGATGGAGAACGTCTATATAGATCCAAGCCACTGCTGGCATATTACGATCGGGGATAATGTTACGATATCTCCCGGTGTTTATATCTTCGCGCACGATGCGAGCACCAAGCGGTTTTTGGGCTATACGAGAATAGGAAAGGTTCAAATCGGCGACCGGGTGTTCATAGGTTCGAGTGCGATAATATTACCGGGGGTTATCATAGGAAGTGATGTCGTCATAGGGGCTGGAAGCGTTGTTACGCACGACGTCCCGAACGGCTCTGTCGCTGTGGGGAATCCGGCTGAAGTGGTGGAATCTCTCGATTCTTTCCTGAAACGGAGACGGGCGGAGATGGAGAGAGTTCCTCGTTTCGGCGACGAATATACCCTGAGGCGTAATGTCGGCCCTGCTATGAAGGCTGAGATGAACGATAAGATGAAGGATCGAATAGGATATATCGTCTGAGGTTTGTCGAGAAAATATTTTTTATCTGGAGTTCTTTTATGATAGAATCATCGAAGCCTGATTCGGGCGGCAGAGCAACCTTACCGGTTGTCGAACAATGTTGAAAGGTGGTCTATCAAATGCTTGAACAAATCTTCGGAAGCTTCCGCGGGGAAATCTCGAGTATAAAAGCGCAGAAAAGATCTCTCATCGCATGTTGTGTGCTTGCGTTCTTTGTTGCTGCAGTTCTTGGCGGGGCACTCCTGTCACTACAGGGCTGCTCCAAAAAGGGGGCGAAACAAACGCGGATAGTGATCTGGGAGCAGAAGGACCCGGAGGAGCAGGCGCTGATGCAAAAACATATCGACGTCTTTATGGCTCAGCATCCATGGATAAAGGTTACAACGGTCCACTTCGAGACCGATCAACTTCACAGCCAATTCCAGACGGCGGCACTTGCGGGAGGAGGCCCCCAGATCGTCTACGGACCCTCTGACAAGATCGGTCCATACTCTGTGATGAAGCTGATAAAACCCCTTGAGAGCATTTTCGGGCCTTCCTTCTTTGCCGCTTTCGACGAGCACAGCGTCCCGAAGCTCGGCGGCCACATATACGCCGTGCCCGATCAGGTGGGCAATCACCTGATGCTTCTGTACAACAAGAGGCTTGTTTCCAATGCGCCCACGGACACCGAGGAATGGATTGCCATGTGCCGCAAGGAGACGAAGGACTTCAACGGAGATGGTCTGCCCGATCGGTATGGGCTTGTCTTCAACTTTATGGAGCCTTTCTGGCTTGTGCCTTTCCTCGGTGGCTACGGTGGCTGGGTGATGGATGCGAACAACAACCCGACGCTCGACACGGAGGCGATGGTGAAGGCGTTGAAGTTCCTCGCTGCATTGAGGAACCGATGGCACGTGATCCCGAAAGAAAGCAACTACGAACTGAGCGATACGATATTCAAGCAGGGACATGCCGCCTTTTTGATAAACGGTCCGTGGTCCGTGAGGGCGTACATCAAGGCGGGTATCGAGCTCGGTGTGACTTCGATTCCTAAGATCAAAGAGACGGGGCTCTATCCGACGCCGATGGTCTCTTCGAAGGGGTATTCGATCAGCGTAAATGTAGCAGACAAAGATTTAGCAATAGTAAAGGAACTCGTTACATACCTGACGTCGGAAGAGGTACAGAGAGATATGATGAATACGCTATATATTCTCCCGAGCCGCAAGAAACTATATGAGGAAGCGGAAAGAAGCGGCAACGAGATTCTGAAGGGTTCACTCGAGCAGGTGAGGCACGGGCGTCCGATGCCTGTAGTGCCTGAGATGCGGGCGATCTGGGATGCTATAAGGCCATTCTATCAGAGTGTTCTCGGCGGTCAGATGACCCCTGAAGAAGCGGCAAAGAAGATGCAGAAGCGTGCTGTAGAAAAGATAAGGGAGATGAAGGAATAGAGTGAATGTATGCAGGGGCTCACGGCAGGCCAAACGATTTCTTTGCCCGAAGCTCCGATTGCTTTATCGATGAGAGAGTGATGTGAGCGAGAGCTGAAATCATTGTTTGTAGTAAGTATAGACGCATTGAGTCGGCCGCTGAAAGGCGAAAAATCAGGCGGGTAGTATGAATTCGAAGAAGCTCGTAATATTCTTTCTTCTGCCTTCTGCGATCGTTATCCTCTGTGTCGTTTTCTATCCGTTCCTCTACAACTTTTACATCTCGATGACAAACATGAGCCTCTACCACATCAGGGACTACACATTCAAGGGGCTCGCCAACTACAAGAAGATCTTTACCGAGTCCGACCTCTACTACTATTTCTTCAAGACAGTCATCTGGACAGCGGTCAACCTGTTCTTTCATCTTACGATAGGGATATCGGTGGCGCTTCTTCTGAACCGCCAGATCCGGGGGCGCTCGATCTTTCGCGCGCTCCTCATTCTTCCATGGGCGATGCCTCAGTACATAAGTGCACTTACGTGGAAGGGAATGTTCAACTACCGATACGGCGCGGTGAACCTCTGGCTCCAGAAGCTCTTTCACATGCATCCGATCCAGTGGTTCTCCAATGAAACGTGGGCTTTTATTGCGCCGATCATCACCAATATCTGGCTCGGCTTTCCTTTCATAATGGTAGTGACACTCGGTGGTCTTCAGAGCATTCCCCGCGACCTCTACGAGGCAGCCGAGATAGACGGGGCTTCGCCGATAAAGAAGTTTTTCAATGTCACACTGCCGATGCTCAAGCCTGTGCTGACGCCGGCTGTGATACTCGGTACAATCTGGACGTTCAACAATCTCAATGTCATTTGGCTGGTGACGGA
>NATK01000069.1 GCA_002085285.1 Candidatus Latescibacteria bacterium 4484_7 | reverse complement strand
TACGAATACATCCGTGAATCGTTCGGTCTGTATGAAGGACAGGGCAAAACGACATTGTGGTATCAGGAGCATATGCTGGAGATCGCACCGTCGGAAGGCCTGGTCTTCAATATGGACAAGATCAACAAATACAACGTCAGGGATATGCGGGACAAGCTTGGTTCCCTGACCTATTACATCATGTGCGACCTGGCTATCAGCGAGAAGGAGTATGCGGACTATACGAGTATATGCGTCGTCGGAGTGGAACCACAGACCGGTGACTGGTTCATCGTGGACGGCGAATACGGACGCTGGGGTGTGAACGATACGGTTGACAAGGTCTTTATGGCCGTCAAGCGGTATCGCCCCTATGCCGTCGTATTCGAGAATGTCGCATTCCAGATGGCGATGGGACAGATACTCCAGAACGAAATGGTGCGAAGAGGCATCTTCTTCAACCTCGAAATGGTCAAGAGAACCAGCTCAATGCACAAGATTTCTGTCATCAAGGCACTTCAACCTCTCGTGGAATTGGGTAAAATGTGGGTGCCGGATGACTATGCCGGAGAATTTGTGGAGGAACTGCTTCACGAGATGAGCATGACGACGGATGAAAAGGTGAGAGCGAGGCACGACGATATCGTCGATTCATTGGCTATGCTGACACTGATACCCATCGTCGCCGCGCAGCCTGTAGCCGAGAGCGAGTTGCTGGAAGAGACGGCCTATGTTAACCCCTATCTATTTTAAAGGAAGCCTATGAGCAACCTGGAGACACTGAGAACGAAACTGAAATTCCATGCAAAGGACATCAGCGTCACGGACGACGAGTTGGATATGGTTATCGAGCAGGTATTCGAGGATATCGCACTGAGAACCAGGATATTCAAGAAAGCCTACGGGTTCACCGTTCATGAAGAAATTGAACTGTATGACTTCAGGGAGATAGCCAGCCTGAACGAACGCACAGAGATTGAAATATCGGACGTTACGACAGGAACCTTTACAGACGACCAGATCGTATCGTTCTTTCAGAACAGCGAAGAGTGGCCCGATCCGGAAGTTACGAAAACGCTGTTCAACGACGATACCGTGTCGAGGATGCTCGGCGTAATCGAAATATACGACGAATATGGTGTAAGCGTCACAGACAAGTTCGACTATATCGGAAACGAGCAGTATGCTTGCAGAGACAAGGCTTGGCGTGACTCCATGGACGACAAACCGTTTCTGTTCATCGGCTACGTGGTTCCGGTGCTTGACGAGCTACGGGATGAAGATATGGTCACCATCACTTCGACGATTATCGAAGGAGCGAAATATTATATCGCCAATACGATGCAGATGCCTATAGACAACCAGGTATCCAACCTCTACTACATGCGATATTTCAACAAGATCAAGGAAATCATCAATCAATATCCAACGCTCGTGTACGGCGTTGAAAACAGACGAAAGGACAGAAAATGGCTTTGATAGAACAGAACGGTTTGTTCGACAGGCTCAAGGAATACATCGACGCGAAGATAGACAACTTGGGTGTTTCCATCCAGTTGCTGTTTGACAGCTATGGCGTGAAAGATGTAGCCGATAATATTGATGCGGTAAAGAACGATAGCGACAACATCGACCATATTGCCAATGTCAGCGACAACATGAGCGATATCAATGATGTCGCCGCCAATCTCGACACGATCGGCGATGCCATCGATGCCGCCGACAGGGCCGAGCAAAGCGCTTACGATGCGGCACTATCAGAGCAGGCCGCAAAAAACAGCGCCATAGAGGCTGCCACCAGCGAGGTCAATGCGGCAACCTTTGCCCAGAAGGCCTTGAATGAAGCCAACCGTGCCGAGAGTGAAGCCGACAGGGCAGAGCAGGCATTTCAGGAAACGTTTCCCAAGTCGGAATTTGTAACCGATTCTACTGGTTCCGGTGATGCGGGAAAGCCAATTATCCTCAATTCGGCAGGCCACGTGGACAACAGCATGATCGACCTGTCTTCTACAAGCTACCAGGGCTCGTGGACACCCTCCAGTGGTTCCGAATATCCGGATGCTACCGGGACAGACAACGGAGCTTATTGGATCGTCCAGGGACTTTCTGGAGGCTATATCTTTCAGGGGGGCGATCTTGCGGGGAAGACGGCGACCAACGGAGACTATATGATCATTGGCGTCAACGGATGGGATCTCATCCATTCGTCCATTGATTCATCCGTGTTCTATATGCTCGACGGCTCCCAGGCCATTACTGCGCCATTCGCCGGTGGAGGACAGCAGATCAAGAACATTGCCAATGGCACGGACGATCAGGATGCTGCTACACTGGGTCAACTTAATTCTCATACTACTAATGTCAATAATCCACATCAGGTTACTGCCGCTCAAGTAAATGCTGTTAGTAAATCTGGCGATACGATGACTGGAATATTAAAAATTAATACATTACCTGTTATAAGACTTGGGGAGGATGCAAGCCCTGAAAATTTATATCCTGCATTGACTGGGCATTTAAATACACAGAAATTTAAGGTTGAAGGTTATCGGGATGGCGCATATGTAAGAAATGTTTTAGACCTTGACTTGACTGGTCCTACTATTCAAACAGATACAACTGATTTGAAATTTGATGGGCATAAAGTCTGGCATGCTGGTAATATAGACCCTGTATCAAAAACAGGCGATACGATGACTGGAAGCCTAATCATAGAAACACCAGGCCCCAGAGTAGAATTGAGAGAAACAGACAGCTCATCCGGAAATAGATTTGCTTTTCTTATGTATCAAGGTAGTTTGGAGATTCATAAGCTTGAAGCAGACGGTACATATATCACGAGTCCATTTTATGTAGATGGAACTACGGATGAAGTTATTCCCAGATTAAAAGGTATGCCATATGGTTGGGTTATCGATGATCATGTAATCTGGCATGAAGGTAATGATGGGGCTGGTTCCGGGCTCGAACCTGACCTTGCTACATCCACACGCATTGGTGGCATCAAGACACGATACGATGCCAACACGAATACTCTCTATATTCGAGACGATGGGCAGGATGCATAATCATGGCTCTTGAGTACAACGGCAATGAAGTCAAGAAGGTTGTCTATAACGGTACTGAGATAGACGAGTTGTTCCATAACGGAAACAAGGTGTTTTATAGGCTGCCAGTACTGTTTGATGTCTTCTTTCATGCCCTGGATGATTCAGGATATTGGACGCATACCAACAGAGTACTCGATAACGAACGCGGGTCGTACTTCAAGATATTGAAAAAACTCAACACAGACGAAAAAGATTCACCAAACTGCAATATAAGCGACAGTCGGATTGTCGACGGATTCTACGGCTACCAATGGAATTATGATAACATGGGTGATACCAGATATGCCTATATAGGCTTTGAGATAGCGGATAACGGCACAAAGCTTTATGCCGCTGAAGTATACGGACTCACAAGCCCAGACGAATATCCCACTTCATGGACCAGGGGAGATGGAGCGGTAGCTATAGACTATGACAATCTTACATTCTCTGGAGAAACCTGGATACCTGATGAGTATGACAGCACCGGCAAAAAAAACATATGGAAAGCCGAGACGGACAGTGACGGCGAAGCCGGGAATCTTCGTTGGATACCATACGGCGCCAAAACATATACTTTCTATGGGACAATACGTTTCCATAAACACCTGTATCCGTATGTTCAGTACACAACTGATGACAGGGATGACAGCATTGTGTTCCTCATAAAAAATGAAAGAGGTATCAGCTTCAGAGTCTATAACAATGGGGTGACGTATGACGTTGACTCAGGCGTGGATCATGCGCTTATGATGGCTTGCACATTTGATGATAGTTCTTCTATCAAAAGAATGTATCGTCCGGTTTTTCAGTTCAGCACGGAGAGCATAAGTATCAACTTTACCGATGCTTTCGATTCCGATAAAAGCAAAAATATTGCACTAAATGTGGCATCGTCCAATCGTGATAATCTGAACCCCGATCCGTCTGTTGGCATACAGGTAGATGGAAATTATCTGACAGAATATGCTGCACTCTATGGAGAAAAGGCAGGCGATGTTAGGGCCAGCAACGATTATTCGTCCGCCCCGCTTAGAAGTCTTCCTGACAAAGAGGACTATGTTCGCCTCTACGCTGTGATATACAATGGGCATCCAGCGCTTGAACTTCGCAAGTACACAGAGCCTTCTGGCACAGAAACACTTATGTCCCGCGTGATATTTACTTAAAAAGGAGAATGAATGGCATATGATCTCGATCAAGTAGAACAGATATTCAACAAGCTTTCCTATCTCGTGAAAGGCGAGCTTGACGAACAGCATCAGGCTGGAAGGATAAAGGGCACGGAATACGCCGATGTATTCAACCAGCTGATGCAGACAGCCTTGACCCTATCCTATGAGGGGCCGCTCAAAGACAAGCAGGTAGAGGATCAAGAGTATATTACACAGAATATCCGCCCGGCGGAACTTGAAAAGCTTCAGGCGGACAGGGCGCTTACGGATGCGAACAGGTTCCTTGCCGAAGCCAATACGCAGTTGACCAGCTCCAAAGACGCGGATCAACAATACATCACCTCGAACATCCGTCCGCAGGAACTGGCGAATATGGTCCAGGATGAGAAGATCAAGAAACAGCAGGAGCTTCTGACGGCAAGACAGATCGAAGGATTTGACGACAACGTGCGCCAGAAGATGCTTGAAATCCAAATGAATGGATGGGCAATGGCGTTCAGCTCTGGTATGCTCGAATGTATTCCGTGCATTATAGACAACGACGAGATGACCGACCTCTACTGTTACATGAAAGAGCAGGCGAGCGTTCCTGGAGACTGTGGCACTGACTGTTCCGAAGTCCCATGCGCCAATTCGGCCAATTCGAGAAAGAAGAAGAGAACGAATGGTTAAGGTAATCGATCTGTCCAGAGACGAGCTGATGAAGATAGCCGCTTCCATCGTATACCGTGACGGAGACGAGGCCGAAGCGAAAGAGTTCGGGTGCAGCGATGTACCAGACTGTTTCAGAAGGGCGAACCACGAGTTCGCCACCTATCTTCTCGCGGTAGACTTCACTGACGAAGGGGAGGAGCCAGTGGCTCCCATCATCGTTCAAAGAGATGGACAGATCGTATTCTTTATAGCCAAAGATGTCAAACACAAGCATTCTCTTATCAGGGCGCTGAGAAAGAAAGCGGAGCAGATAACAAAAAGATGCGGGCCTATAACGGTCAAGACTATGAATTGGTACGACGAGGCGAAAAGGATGCTCAAGCTGATAGGCTTCAAGGAATACCTTTTGACGAACCGCTGGACGAAGTTCGTTTACGGCTACGATATGGGGCTTCCCGATGGGCGGTAAAAGCAAGACCTACCGTGACATCAAGGCACAGCCTATCTACAACGACGATGCCAATCTCTACTCCTACGAGCTTATCCGTATGTTCGCGTCGGTTGGAACCATCGATCCGGTCATGTTTACAAGATCGATGATCGATGCTTCGAAACGATACTTCAATACGAAATACCTCGAAAAGCTCGGAGTAGCTGTCGAGATAATCGCGGAATATGAAGAGATCACGATAGAGAAAATTTTCGAGAATATCTACGACAGGATTGGAACCACGCCGGTCAAGACCATTCTGTATTTCGGAGCATACGAGGACATGAACGGCAATCCTGTCATCATGAGGGCATCGAGGCTGAAAGAGTATTTCGAATCGAATTACGAAACGGAGACGGCACACAGCCATACCTTCACGGATTCGTTCAATTTCCACGTATTCAGGCAAGGAGAGTCGTATCAGTGGTGCGAAAGGCCGTTCTGTAAGAATATCTACCCGAACGACATCCACAAAACACTGTTCGGCTCGGATGATGCCAGCGAAACGATAGATACCATAACCTACCTCTACCATGCCACTGGTTCCGATACCGGCTATATGATAGCCGATCCGATCCAGATGGACGGTCTCACCAGGGTGCTGATGGATGAATACAGGCATGACGGAGCCGTATGGCAGCCTACGCATAACCAGGCATGGATTACGATACCGGAAGACAGGCGGACGCTCTATGCCATCAAATATTCATACAGAAACGACGGGGACTGCTACGAGCCTACAAGCTGTTCGCCAAATCCGAACGGCTGGACTTCCGAGCTGTATTTCGAATGGAAGGAGAATATCCAGCCGGAAGTGCATAATACGCATTCGATGATTATTCCGATCAAGAACAATTTCAGTTTCGTATCGACCGACAAATACCAGCGTATTGTGATGTCGTCCTATGGGTTCGATATAGACGACTTCAGGGACAATCTTTCCGATCCGGACATCAAGGCCGCATTCATCTCCTATTCGTCCGATCTCGACGAACCGAACCCGATCGTAAAGGAATATGGCGAGAGGCTCTATTCAGCCGATTTCGGAGCCAACACGGTAAAAATTTCCAATGATTACTATGCGATGATCTACGATACCGGCAAGACCGACGATGGTTCCGAATATCTGACGAATATCGAGTTCAATGGCCATACATTCGCCATTCCGGACGATCAGAGGATGTACATCCTTCCTCTGGAGCCGATCAATAAGATATCCTTTACCGACAGGTATGATTTCATACAAAGGGACCTTTGCCTCTGGGGCAACGTCGAGAATGAGGTACATCTGAAGTGGTACCAGACGGGTTTCTTCAAGTTCGTATTCATGGTCGTGTCGGTCGGCATAGCGTTTCTGACAGGTGGAACCACGGCGGCCATGCTGGCTATGATGGGACAGGTCATAGGCACGATAGCCGTAAGCATCTTCGGGAAAGAGGTCGGGCAGATAGTGGCTCTCGCCTTCTCCCTCGTTTCTCCTACGAATATCGGAACCACGATCAACATCAGCACACAGCAGATACTGACGATGATCAAACAGCACTGGTTCGATATACTTATAGGGCTCACGAATATGGTGGCAAAGGCCATCATAGGCGAAAAGCAGAAGGCAATAGCCGGAGAGTACAGGGAAGTCGTCGAGGACACGCAGAATATGCAGAAGCAGCTCGATGAGATGAGAGGGCGGTATCTCTATGCCCCGCTGAGAGCCTACGACGATTACTATGCCATGATGTACGAAGAGCCCTACCGGTTTACCGACAGCCAGATGTATAATCCCCTCCAGGGATTGTCCAATATGACAACAATAGGAGCATTCCAATGACACAACTATTGAACGATACGATAGACAAGAAAGGCGAGAGTCTCGACAGCGACGAACTGCTGGAGATTATCGACCACGATCTCGATTCCGCAAGGCAGCTTCACGACGAGCAGATGGACAGGATACAGTCGTGGATCGATCAGTACGAGGGAGAACCCTACGGCAACGAAGTGGACGGACGCAGCAGAATCGTCTGGAAGCTCGCAAAGAAGCAGGGAGAGGCTCGAACCCTACGGCAACGAAGTGGACGGACGCAGCAGAATCGTCTGGAAGCTCGCAAAGAAGCAGGGAGAGGCTCTGGTATCCAACCTCGTCAAGCCGTTCATTGCAACGAACGAGATTGTCGATATGGTTCCGAGAACGGCACAGGATGTCTATAAGACGGATATCTACCAGAAGCTCATCAACCACTTCTGGTCGGTCGACTTCGACAATAACGCCTTCCTGAAGACGGTAGGGCGTGTTATGACGAAGGAGGGTACGGTCATCTGGCGTATCGGATGGGAGAAGGTCGACAAGACGAAGCGTATCGTCGTGAACCAGATGAATCCGAAGATGATGACGGCGATCATCGCCAGAGGCGGGAAGATCAACGAGCTTGCGGATGGTTCCTTCGAGATCATCAACGAGAATATCGTC
>NATK01000068.1 GCA_002085285.1 Candidatus Latescibacteria bacterium 4484_7 | reverse complement strand
ATACGGTTGACTGCTCGAAGTGTATTGAGCAGAAGGGAGATGAGGAGCCCTTGCCGTTTTCATTCAGGACAACGGAACGACCGAAGAACATGGCTTCGTGCTTCATCACATATACGAACGAAGCGACACACGGAATCATCAGGAAGAATCTCGATAGATCGCCCCTGTATGGGGGGAAGATAAAGGGTATAGGACCTAGGTATTGTCCGTCGATAGAGGACAAGGTGGTAAGATTTCCCGATCGCACCAGGCATCAGTTGTTTCTGGAACCCGAGGGGATGGAGAGCGATGAAACATATATAAACGGCTTGTCGACAAGCCTGCCAAAAGACGTGCAGGAAGCGATGATCAAAACGATTCCGGGGCTCGAAGACGCCGAGATCGTTCGTTACGGATATGCGATCGAGTACGATTTCTATCCTCCGTACCAGATATACCCAACGCTTGAATCGAGGAAGCTCGAGGGACTCTACTTCGCGGGACAGGTGAACGGTACGTCAGGGTACGAGGAGGCGGCCGCTCAGGGGCTCATGGCCGGTATTAATGCAGTATTGAAGCTGAGGGGTGAAGAGCCCTTCCTCCTTGCAAGACACGAGGCGTATATCGGCGTGCTCATAGACGAACTCGTCACCAAGGAAATAGACGAACCTTACAGGATGTTCACGTCGCGCGCCGAACACAGACTTCTATTGAGACAGGACAATGCGGACGAGAGGCTTTATCGTTACGGGGTGAGGTTCGGGCTCGTGCCAAGGGAGGCATGGGAGCGGATGGTGGAGCGCCGGAGGAATATATCGAGGGCATGGAGGGCTCTAAACGCCTTCTTCGTTCCAAAGGACGAGGTCAATGAGATTCTTCATCGAACGGGGTACGAACCGGTTGATTCAGCGGTAAAAGGAACGAAGCTTCTTCAGCGGCCGAAGGTGACGATCGATTTGATAGGAGAAGTTGCTGGCGAACCGCTGAAGAGTTTGACGTCATCAGAGAAGGCTGCGCTTGAAACCCGCATAAAATACGACGGTTACATCAGGAGGCAAAAGAGACTTGCCGATAGATTTCGGCAAATGGAGAGGGTAAGGATACCGGAGAACTTTTCCTTTGACATAGAAGGGCTAAGCACAGAGGCTAGAGAGAAGCTCGAAAGGTTCAGGCCAATGACACTTGGGCAGGCATCGAGAATCTCGGGAGTTCGCTTTTCAGATCTCTCCATATTGATGATATACCTGAAGAGAGGTACTGGCACCACGGGAAAGAGCGAATGAGGAGAATATGGACGAATTTTCAGCCGGCATCGTTTCTGATCTAAAGCACAGGCTCATCGCGGGTAAGGTAGCGCTGGAGATCAACGAGGAGGCCGAGGTTAGGCTGGCTGAATTTCTCACCGAGCTGTATGCGTGGAGCGAGAAAATGCACCTCGTAGGGAGAAGAAACCTGGCGGGAAACATATTGAACAGCACGCTCGATTCCATTCTAATGATGAATTTCTTCTATGAAGGCGACAAGAGAAAAGAGAGGGAAGAGGTCTATGGAGCAGGTCAGAGACGGGGCGAGCCGGTTAGCAGGGAGGAGGTCTCGGGTTCCGGGAGGGGGTCTGGGGGAGGAGCGGAATATGCAGAAGAGGGGAAAGGTAAAAGCGCTTCATCGCCTCATTCGTTGGCTTTTCGCAGAGAAATCGGCTTGAGAGTTGCGGATATCGGAACGGGCGCCGGATTTCCGGGCGTCGTATGGGGAATATTACAGCCTAAAAATCGGGTTGTTTTGTTTGAGCGCAGGGAAAAGATAGGGCAATTCCTCGCCAGAACGATAAGGATCCTGAGCATTGAAAACGTAGTGATGATGGGGGAAGACGCGGCAAATTATCTTGGAGGTAGAGAGAAAGATTCGGGTTTGATGCAGCAGTATCGATCTGAATCTGCGCCGGATCAAACGGTGCGCGGCAGGGTGCATGGTGAACGCACGTTCGATATCGTGACGGCAAAGACAGCGCTGCTTTTAAGAAAGCGCTGACCATAGTTTCAAATCAAATCGTCAAGAAGATCGAATGAAGCCGAACTGTTTCACGTGAAACATTGAAGTGCCTGTGTCTATGTTTCACGTGAAACGGCCGTCGGGCGACCCAGCGGTGCGAATCCGAGGTATACTGCTGGCAAGACGTCCGAATGTCGAATGGCCGGTTCCGTACAGGTCCTTGATACCGACAGACGGCTATAATCGCAGATCGCACAATCGAATCAACGGGTCGACTGTCGAACGGTTCATATTCGAAGTGTCGTGGAATATGTGAATTTTTCCATTGATTTGTATTGTTAGTGTGACTATAATCCAGCAGACCCCACTACTCGATAGGAGGCGGCAGTGAAAAATCGTAATAGCTTTTTTATCAATATCTTCTTGTTTTTTTCAACACTGTTAATTCTATTGTTTGCAGTTGGTTGCGACCAATCTGTAAAGATAAGCAATTCGCCGCCCTCGATCAACTCACTCGAGACCAGTGCATGCCATATCGTCAAGGGAGGGACTGTTCACCTCCAGGCCACCGCCGACGATGATGACGGGGACGCCCTGTCATATAGCTGGAAGGCTACAGGCGGGTCATTTTCCAACAAGTCGGACAACGGTGCCCAGATCGACTGGACCTCTCCCGGTCAACCCGGTACCTTCGTCATCACATTGAGTGTTACCGATCAGATAGATGTTGCAAACAAGAGCATTTCAATTGAGGTGTGTGAGAAATTTCCCACGTCGATGTCGAGGGACACGACGATTGTCTATGAAGGGTACGATTATATCCTCACGAACAGCTCAAAGTTCGTCGTGCAAGCCGGACTTACGCTAACGCTCGGTCCTGGGGTCAAGGTGCTCGTTAACAGCGAGTTTGGTGGATTTGACGTTTACGGGACTCTAATTGTCAACGGAACAAAGGAGAGCCCGGTGAGGATTTCTGCAAACGCGTGCACACCGGTGGAGGGGCTCTGGGAAGGTATTGGTTTTTCTGGTTCGCCGGCGCGTGGAGAGCTTCGCCACCTGGAGGTATCGTTCGCAACTAACGGTATCTTCTTCGAAAAAAGATCCGCTGGAACTTTGTTAGACTGTGCTATATTCAACAATGACGGAACGGGTCTCGTCGTGACAGATCAGGGCAGCAGCGTAGAGATCAGAGGATGCAAGATATGGGACAATTTCAAGGGGGTCTACGTAAGGAATGCCGATCTGGCTGCCTCGAACAGTACGATAAGGTATAACGCTTCTAACGGGGTGGAGATCAATGTTACAGACCCATCTCTTGTATCGGTAACGATCGATTCGTGCGTGGTGGCAAACAACGAAGAGAACGGTTTTCTTCTGACGAACAGTGCTTGTCCATCGATTCACCGGTGCTCAATATTCAGTAACGGTCTGGATACAAACGGTTATGCGGTGAAGTTGTCGTCTTACAACGGCACGGAGGATATCCATGCCGAGAACAATTTCTGGGGTCTCCTCGAGAATCCAGAGACCGACATCCCTGCAACGATCTATGACAAGGCCGACGATGCAGCCATAGGCGCGTTCGTCGTCTACGAGCCTTGGTTGACGAGTCCGCCGGTTTCGCTTGGGTTAGGACTGAATGGAAGGGTGCGTTGAGTTTGAGCAAGATAGTAGCAATCGCGAATCAAAAGGGTGGCGTAGGAAAGACGACAACGGCAGTGAATATCACTGCGAGTCTTGGAGCCGCCGAGAAGAAGATTTTGCTCGTCGACATGGATCCGCAGGCAAACGCGAGCAGCGGTCTTGGTGTGAGGACGGAGAAAAACGATACTACGATATATGAAGTTATTCTGGGAAACGTGTCAGCGGAAGAGGCGATTGTCGATGCAGGCCTGCTCGATCTAATCCCTTCAAATCCGAAACTCATAGGGGCCGAGATAGAGCTCGTGTCCCAGATCGCCCGCGAGAACAAGCTGAAGAACGCGCTCTTCGGCATCAAAGACAAATACGATTTCATATTCATAGATTCTCCTCCCAGCCTGGGACTTTTGACGTTGAACACCCTGACGGCGGCGGATTCTGTAATCATACCTATCCAATGCGAATATTATGCACTCGAGGGCTTGAGCCAGCTCCTCGGTACCATAAGAATGGTACAGAAACACCTCAATCCGGAGCTAAGAATCGAAGGGGTATTGCTAACGATGTTCGACAAGCGCCTGAACCTTTCGACGCAGGTGGCTGATGAGGCGATATCTTACTTCGGAGACAGGGTTTACGATACGATAATACCGAGGAACGTAAGGCTCAGCGAATGCCCGAGTTTCGGCAAACCGGTTCTTCTCTATGACGTTCAAAGCGTGGGGGCACGCAGCTACTTGAAACTCGCGGAAGAATTTCTCGAGAAACAGGTTCGGGACTCCGCGGAAAGGTTCGAAGGGGATGAAAAGACCTATGTGAAAAATATGGGTAAGGCACAGGGAGGTAGATGAGGTGAAGAAGAAAGTGCTCGGAAGAGGCCTGGAAGCTCTTATATCACAGGATCTTAGGGAAACCGTTTCGGAAGTGGAAAGGGTGAAGGAACTCGACCTCGACAGTATCGATCCCAACCCGAATCAACCGAGGGAGAGCTTCGATGACGATGCACTCAGAGAGCTTGCAGAATCGATAAAGCACAATGGTATTCTTCAGCCGATCGTGGTGAGGAGAAGGGGCGGAAGGTATGAGCTCATTCTCGGTGAAAGGCGGCTCAGGGCGGCAAAGATGGCTGGGCTGTCCAGCGTGCCCGCTCTAATAAGAGATGTGGATGATTCGACCTCGCTGAAATTCGCTCTGCTCGAAAATCTGCAGCGGGAGAACCTCAATCCAATAGAGGAAGCGAAGGGGTATGAGCGTCTGAAGGAGCAGTTTGGTTTGAGCGCTAAGTCGATAGCCGAGCTCATAGGCAAGGATCGAAGCACGATAACGAACTCTATGAGGATTTTGAAGCTGCCCGAGCCGATAAGGGATCTCGTAGCGTCTGGCCAGATAGGGGCGAGCCATGCAAGAACCCTTCTGTCTATGGATGATGAAGAGAAACAGATTGAGCTTGCAAGACAAATCGCCGAAGAGGGTTTGAGTGTAAGAGAAATCGAAGTGCACGTAGGAGGCAAATCGAGGGTCAAGAGAAAAAAAGGAAAGGCGAAGCGGGACAGTCGGATTACCGAGCTTGAGGAGCAGCTTGAAATGCAGCTGGGAACGCGTGTCAGGATTGTGCCCAGGCGCAGAGGGGGCGTGCTCGTTATGGAGTACTATTCGGACGAGGAACTCGAAAGATTGCTTGAGCTCATAGGCGTTACAATAAAACCTTGATGACACGTAAATGTATAATTATATCATATAATTATAATCCAAATGCGGATAGGGCCTTGTGCAGGCCTTCGGGGTCGCTTGTTTTTGCAAATTAGGGATAAAAAATGAAAAAGGACACGTTTTCTATAATTATCGTGCCTCACGATCTGAAGAAGACAAGAACTTACAAGGTTCCGTATAGATTGTTCTATACGCTGCTGATTCTCCTCGGAATCGGATTGGTGGTCATAATAATATTCGTTGCTACTTATGGAAGAGTGCTTTTACAGGCAAGAGAGGCTGCTGGTCTCGAGAAGCAAGTCGAAGAACTCACCAAACGAACCGAGACGATGGGGGAATTGCGAAGAAATCTCGCCCACATGACAGCTATGAATATTCAGATAAAAAGGATGCTTGGCATGGAGATCGACACGGTATCCACCAGCGAGGCGGGTATGGTGGACAGAAATTCCAGGGGAGAGCCCCTCTCCTCGAGTATGAACAAAGAGCAGGCACTTAGGGCAATACCGACGTTCTGGCCTGTAAGAGGTTATATTACAAGGGGATTCAATATCGCTGGGGGCAAAAACGGTCCAAGTTATCATCCTGGTATAGATATTGCGGTTGACGAAGGAACACCGGTACTGGCCTCGGCAAGTGGTGTGGTCAGCGAAACAGGCTGGGACGACGTTTACGGTTATTATGTGGAAATAGATCATGGCTATGGGCTTAAAAGTTTCTACGGGCACAACCAGCGTGTGGTGGTAAAAAAGGATGAACGTGTGGTACGGGGACAAACGATCGCCTATTCGGGAAATACGGGCAAGAGCAGTGCGCCGCATCTGCACTTTGAAATAACAAGGGACAACGTTCCGGTAAATCCACTTGATTATCTGCTGAAGTGAGGTGATAATGCTTAGACGAGACAGGAGGGAGAAGAAGGAGGTCAATATGTTTGGCAAAGAAGGTGAAGGAATGATACAGGAGGGAAAGATGAATTCGATCATCGGAAAAGGGTGCAAGATCAACGGCAAGATCGATGTTCAGGATGGAACCCTTCGCATCGATGGGGAGTTTGAAGGGACGATAAATTGTCCTGATACACTGATTATAGGCAAGGGAGGCAAGGTAAAGGCGGACATCAAGGTAAAAAACGCCATCATTGGCGGGACTGTCATCGGCAATATCGATGCGGGCGAGAAGATAGAGCTGCAGGCTGGTTCGCACCTCGAGGGAGATATTATAACGAGCAGGCTTGTCATCGATGAAGGAGTGTTCTTCGAGGGTTCCTGCAAAATGAGCCCGGACAAAAGAAGAACCACGACAGAGTCATCGGGCACCTATGCCTCGAATAAGGAAAAGGACAAGAAGGACACTCCTGTAGTCACGGGATAATAGTTTACTTACGAGATGTCTTATCGATAAAGGCATCTTTCCAAAAATGAGAAGGGGGCCTTTTACGGCCCCCTGTCGTTTACAGGACCTATTTGTTACTTAACCTTGACCTTGATCTCCTTGGCTTTAGCCTTTTCCGCCTTTGGTATGTCGAGCCTTAGAACACCGTTCGTAAATTCAGCCTCGATCTTGTCGGCATCGACGTTGTCAGGCAGCGAGAAAGACCTGGAGAACTGGCCGTAAGAGCGCTCGAAGAGATGGAAGTTCTTGTCCTTTTTCTCCTCTTCGAGTTTCCTCTCACCGCTTATCGTCAAGGTATGGTCCCTTACCTCGATCTTGATATCATCCTTGTCCATTCCAGGGAGATCAGCGGTGAGTTCGAACCTGTCTTCCGCCTCTTCGATGTTGACTCGCGGTACCCAGTGAATGTCGTCGAAGTCATCACCTTTGCGGGTCAAACCAAAGAAGCTGTCGAAGAAACGGTTGAGCTCGTCCTGAATAGATACAAGATCTCTTGTTGGACTCCATCTGACCAGCGACATAGCTGATCACCTCCTTTTAGATAAAGTTTGTTTATCCATCTTTACCTTATCTTTCCCGTTCCACCAGCAAATATAGGCAAAGAGCGTGCCAATATTTATCCGCCCTTATAACTGAATAATACACAATCAGTTATAAATACAAATATTTTGTGTCACATTGATTAAGAGATGTTGAAGAGAACTCAGAGTGCATTTATGTCAGCTTATAGGTATATAACTGCCAAACAGACACTATTATTGGCAGGCCAAAATGGCAACAATGACAGATGGTTATATAAGAGGGCAAGAGAATAATTCTTTCACCTTCGCGACCTCTTTTTATGAAGGGTTTTTAAGAGCTTATCGGCAGTGAGCGTGTTGAGGACGTTCCCGGGCTCGAGCCACCCCCTTCTTGCAGTACCTATCCCGTATATCATATTGTCGAGCTCGGTGGGATTGTGAGTATCCGTTCCAAGGGATATCATGACCCCCGCGGTCTTCGCCTTCCTGGCATTGAGCGAATCGAGATCGAGTCTCAGGGGGTGGCAGTTGATCTCGATGGCAGTTCCCGTTTCAGCAGCGATACGAATAACCTCGTCCATATCTATTTCATAAGCGTCCCGTATCCCGACGACACGGCCTGTCGGATGAGCGAGAATGTTGGCATGGGGGTTAAGCATAGCAGTTGTGACACGTTCTGTCATCTTGTCGAGGCCCATCTTGAACTTCGAGTGTACCGCTATGATGACTACATCGAGCATGGCAAGCAATCCATCATCGAAATCGAGTGAGCCGTCGGGAAGGATGTCTACCTCGCTCCCCTTCAGCAGCCTGAAGCCCTTCATCCGGGCATTGAGCTTATCGATCTCTTCGATCTGTTTCAGCAATCTGTCTCGGCTGAGCCCGTTCGCTATGTGAAGACTTTGAGAATGATCAGAAATCAGAAGGTAGCGGTAACCGCGCTTCTTCGCAAGTTGAGCGAGTTCTTCGAGAGTTGCATGGCCGTCGCTGTACTTCGTGTGACCGTGAAGGTCGCCCTTGATCATGTCAATCGTAACGAGCTCGGGTAGCGAGCCTTCGATTGCAGCCTCTATTTCTCCAGAATCTTCCCTTATCTCCGGCGGAATGAAGGGAAGCCCCAGACTCTTGTAGACATCTTCTTCCGATTTGCCGGCTATTCGCTTCTCCCCCTGCTTTGTTTTCTTGAAAACCCCGTATTCATTGAGCTTCAATCCCTTTTTTATAGCTATTTCCCGCAATCTAATGTTGTGCTCTTTCGAACCCGTGAAATAGTTGAGAGCCGATCCGAAAGACTCGCTTTCTACAACCCTGAGGTCTATCTGTATGTTCTCGCTCGTCACGACGCTCGCCTTGGTCTTTCCGCCTGCAAGCACCCTTTCGACATTGTCCATCTTTACGAAGAAGTCTATTACTTCCTGCGGGCGTTTTGAAGTAGTCAGTATGTCGAGGTCGCCCACTGTTTCTCTCCATCTTCTAAGGCTACCCGCATATGATGTCCTCTCCACGTGTGGGAGGGTCCGAAGCGCCTCCAGGAGTTCCAACGCCAGCGGGTAAGCAATGCCGATGGGTGTTCTGCCGCGTGATTTTTCGAGGAATTCTATGCCCTTGAGAATGTTTTCTTCCATTTTTGCCTTAATCTTCGGGAGGCCCTGAATCCTGTGTTCCCTGGCGGCCTTCTTCAGTTGTGCGAGCGAAGTTACACCCAGCTCTTTGTACAGGAGGATTGCCATCTTTGGACCGATGCCCGGTACCTTGAGCATCTCGAGAAGCACTGGAGGCGTCTCGTTCCTGAGCTCTTCGAGGTAGGAGACTTTTCCATTCTCGAGGTATTCGAGAATCTTTGACTCGAGGTCTTTACCAATACCGGGGATCGAGACGAGCGAACCATCCGCAGCGAGTTGTTCGATCGATTCGGAAAGACCTTCAATGCTTCTTGCACCCCTTCGATAAGCAGCTATCCGATACCTATTCTCGCCCTTGAGCTCGAGAATGTCGGCTATCTCATTGAAAATTGCGGATATCTCTTTGTTCTTCATTTGCGCCTCTAAAAAGATCTTTCAGGATAAAAGATCGTGGCCGAATGCGCTTGCTCGAAGATTCTATCACTTATCCTTCCTCGAGTCCAGACTCGCCTGGGCATAAGTAGGGGAATAGGAAAAGACAAGGTGACCCGCCTTTTTTGTTGGAGAGGCTTCTTTGTTTCTGGGAGAAGGTGTGGGAGGAGATTATGGGCCTTATTGAAATTGAATGCTTGGGAGATGGTACGAAGCACTGTGGAGGAGAAGCTCAATGAGCTATTGGATGCGGAAGCGGATAGGCTGTG
>NATK01000067.1 GCA_002085285.1 Candidatus Latescibacteria bacterium 4484_7 | reverse complement strand
TCGATAAGGTTCCCGGCGCCATCCGTGACGTTGTGAAAGTCGAGCCAGTACTGGCATCCAGGAAGGAGTCGCTTGCCTACCGTAGCCGTGAGTACTGTGAATTCACTGTTGAAGTCGGGATCATCCGGCAATGCGTTTACGAGTCTTGCATCGATGTCTGTTTCCTCGATGTTGTCGAATGATACCTCAGACATTGGTTCGCTGAACGTAAATACAAGAGAAGAAATATTTCTGCTTACCCTCGTTGCATTGTTCGCCGGGCTGGCGCTTACGAGGTAAGGCCTCGTGTTGTCGATTGCCGTCGTATATGAGAAGGAATATGAGCTGGAGAGGTGGTTGCCGGCAAGGTCCGTGGCTCCCGGTCCCACTGTCACCGTGACTTGCTGATTGCTTCCGAACGGCATGTGTTCGATGACAAGTTTCGTTCCTTCCCATTCGTAATCCTTGTTTGAAGGATCAGGAGAAATGACCACTGCGCTTTCCGTGTTGTTTCTATCCATAGGTTCACTGAACGTTATCTCTACTGGAACCATACTGCTTACATTGGTCGCTCCATCGGCGGGCTGCACGTCGACAACGGTCGGGGGTGTTTCGTCCACCGCTGAATTCGTCGTAAACGGTATCAAATCGGCCGTTCCCATCTTGTTGCCGCTCAGATCGGCGCAATCGGTGCCGAGTGTGATCGTGTAGAGAGTGTTTGCTTCGAGAAGAAGCTGAGGTGTTATAAAGATTGTATCACCGCTCCAGTAGGTGTCGAAGTTCACCCACGGATTGATCGACAGATTGTCCTCGACCGATTCTTCGTTCATCGTCTCACTGAACAGCACCCAGAACGGGCCGCTCCTGGTAACATCCGTTGCATTGCTATCGGGAAAGCTGCCGACCACGGTCGGAGGGGTCGTATCCTTCTCAGGAGGAGTCGGATTCGTTTCATCGTCCGAGCATCCGACCCAGATTACGAGAACGGCAGCGATAAAGGCCGCCGTTATGGTATTCAAAAGGGTTTTTTTCATCTTGTACCTCCCTTTCCGTCTGACCCTTTCTTCGATCCTTTTAACCCTTTGCGAACTTTCTCGCGCAAATTATATAGCAATCCTTGCAAAATTCAATCCTTAAAAGTAGTATATTATAAAAATCGAATGCAATTGGTGCGATTGGCGAGAAAGGGAGGAGTTTCGATGTACAAGAAGGCTGAGATTCGTGTCGGGATGTTTTTGGCGGCCTTTCTGATGGTGCTTGCCGGTGCAGCGATATTTTCCTGCTCGAGGGAAAAGCCTGCCACTCGTGGGGGCACACTTGTAGTAGGCGAGATAAGCGATTTCGAATCGCTCAATCCGATGGGAACGACGGATGCGCATGCGAGAGACATCTACAATCTTCTCTTTCTCTCTTTGTTAGACGAGCAGCCCGATTTTCTTTCCTTCAAGCCGCGTCTTGCGAGGTCTTACGAGTTCTCCAAAGACAGGAAGCAGCTAACATTCCACTTGAGAGACGATGTCAAATGGACGGACGGGGCTCCCGTCACGGCGTATGACGTCAAGGCGACGTTCGATGCTCAGAAAAACCCCGACGTCCTCTGGAGCGGAAGGCATCTCAAGGAACACATAGACAGCGTAAAGGTGGCAGATGCTCATACCGTTACCTATTACTACAACGAGGTATATCCATACCAATTGATGGATGCAAACGACGGTCCGATCATGCCAGCTCACTTCATCAATAGCACGGAACCGAATAAGATAAGAAACATCCAGATCGAGGACATTCCGACCGACGGCCCGTTCAAGCTGCTCGAGTGGAAGAGAGGGCAGGCGCTCGTTCTCGTCCCCAATGAAAATTACTATGAGAAGGGCAAGCCTTATCTGGACAAAGTGATTTTCAAGATCATCCCCGACCAGGTAACGCTTCTTACGCAGCTCAAGAGTGGCGAGATCGACTGTATGGAGAGCATTCCTCCCCGCGAGGTCAAGGATCTCGAAAACAACCATCCCGAGCTTCATGTATTTAATTTTCCAACAAGAGCTTACATCTATATCGGCTGGAACGAAAAGGTCCCTTTCTTCAGGGACAAGAAGGTGAGGCGGGCACTGACCATGGCGATTAACAGGCAGTTGATAATAGACAACCTATACTACGGATATGCAGAAGAGTGTACGAGCCCGTTCGTTCCTATCATCTGGGCTTACAATCCGAATATAAAGCCGATACCGTACGATCCGGAGCGTGCGAAAGAGCTGTTGGCAGAGGAGGGGTTTGCCGACAGCGACGGGGACGGCTGGCTCGACAAAGATGGCAAGAGGTTCGAGTTTGAGTTGATGACCAACTACGGCAACGAGATTCGCAAGGACGTCCAGGTGATGGTTCAGGACATGCTGAAGAAGGTCGGTATAAAGGTTGACCCTGCGATACTCGAATGGACCGTGATGCTCGAGAAGATCAAATCAATGGATTTCGAGGCTATGGTCAATGCATGGAGGGTAGGTACAAAGGCAGATCTTGAGCCGATTTGGTCTTGCGCCTCGAGGAGACAGGGGGGCTACAATCGAATCGATTACTGCAACCCGACCGTTGACAGCCTCAATACCTTGGCGTGCTCGATGCTTGACTTCGATAAGGCTCGACCCCTCTTCTACAAGGCGCAGGAGATCATATACGAAGAGCAGCCATATACATTTCTCTACGTGCCCCATGCCCTCGATGCATTGAACAAGAGGTTCAAGGGGGCGAAACCCGATGCTATCGGGATGTATCACAATCTTCAAGAGTGGTGGGTCGAGGAGAAGTAGAAGAACCATGAGGGTGAGAGTGAAACGTTTCGAGTGCTTCGGTATTTTAATCCGTTTTACGGGGATTGGTAACAGCAAGGTGAGTGGATGTTTCATAGGATAGGTATAGCTGCATTGACGAGCGGTGTGGTTGCACAGGTGCTCAAACCATTCGTCGATCTCATAAAGGGAAGGAAATTCGACCCCTTCCGCATGCTCGGTACAGGAGGCATGCCGAGTTCACACACCTCGGTTGTCACAACGATGACCGTCGGCGTAGCGGTTTATCAGGGGAGTTCGTCGCCACTTTTCGGTGTAACATTCATTATAAGCCTGTACTTTATATTCGAGGCGACCGGTCTTAGGCAGGAAGTGGGGAATCAGGCGCGAGTGTTGAACGAGATAATAGAAAAATCGAGGGAAACCCGTCGTTTCGATACGGAAAAACTCAGGGAACTCATAGGCCACACGTGGGCCGAGGTCATCGGCGGATTCGCTCTCGGTCTTCTCGTCGCTCTCATCATGTATTGAAGTTGGATGGCTTCCCTATTTCCATCGGCTGTTTTCTTTCTATAGAGAGCAAAAAATACTTGACAATATCAATACAATTTATCGAAAATCGTAATTGTGGGTTTTCGTATTTGGAATAGAGTGGTAATGCCTCTCGTAATATTGAGATTCCCGGTCATTTTTGGAGTTAAAGCAGGAATTTTCCCCTTTGCTCGGGGAGATTCGTGTCGGCTTCGTCATTGATGCCAAAAACCGGAACGAACCGTGGAACTTTTTATAATTTTATTGGTTATAAAGATTATAGGCTCGCAATCAATCTGACGGAATGATGCAGGAGGTCGCTGCTATGAGAACAATTTCCATAATAAATCAGAAGGGGGGGTGCGGGAAAACTACCGTGGCGATCAACCTGACAGCGGCGTTGAGTGAGTTGGCAAAAAGGGTCTTGCTCGTTGACCTCGACCCGCAGGCGCATGCAACGATTGGGCTGAATATTAATTATGACGACAGCGAATACACCACGTATGATCTTCTGAAGAATCCCCGAGTCAAACTGGCCGATGCAGTTGTTCAGGTGGACGACGATTTGTTCTTGGTTCCTTCGTCCCCGGTGCTCAGTGCGGTCGAGCACGAGCTCGCCGGCGTTCATGGTAGAGAGCTCAAGCTCCTGTCGAAGATCAGCAGACATCCAGAAGAGTACGATTACATCATCATAGACTCACCGCCTAACATCGGGTTGTTGACATTCAACGCCCTTATGGCTACGAAGGAGGTGCTGATACCCGTCGATCCGAGTTATTTCTCACTGAATGGGCTGCAGAAACTCAAGGAAACCCTTACTCTCCTCGAGAAGGAGACAAAGCACAGGGTCAAGGTAAATGTGCTCTTGAACAACCTCGAGAAGAGGACGGCATTTGTGAGGGATGTGGTAGGTGAGGTGGACAGGCTCTGTAACGCCGAGGTGCTCGATACGACGATAAGCCATTCGGTACGTTTCAAGGAAGCGGCCTTGAGGGGAATCCCCATATTCAAGATGAGCAAAGTAGATAGGTTGCAGAGGGAGTTTCTTTCTTTGGCCAAGGAGATAGACAGTAGAGCGTCAGTGATAGATACAGAGGGTATTGACGATTGGATGGTCAGGTTGCACGGTCCAAGAAGGATAAAAGAGGGTGTACTTTTCGTCCTCGATGCTCCGAACGCCAGGAGTGTTTATCTCACTGGAGAATTCAACAATTGGGTGAGAGATGGGATAAGGATGGAGAAGGACGAGAACGATGGTATATGGAAGGTGGTTCTCGATCTCGAACCGGGCGAGTATGAATATCGATTCATAGTCGACGGTGTCTGGATAAAGGACCCGAGCAATACCGATTCCGTCCTCAACGAGTTTGGACAGGAGAACTCTTTACTTATCGTATAATTATGCCTTCCAATGAGAAAACGAATCCGCTCGGAACAGTAACACGTCTTTTTCTTTCAAGCAAG
Organism: Candidatus Latescibacteria bacterium 4484_7; assembly: GCA_002085285.1. Taxonomy (GTDB): domain Bacteria; phylum Krumholzibacteriota; class Krumholzibacteriia; order Krumholzibacteriales; family Krumholzibacteriaceae; genus 4484-7. Next base: position 2,848 of record NATK01000067.1, on the reverse strand, counting down.
GAAAGCAAGGAGAAGCGGCGTGGAGAGAACGCTGAAGCAGTGATCTGGCTCGCTGTCTCTGACGGGGGCATGAACAGAGCATATCTGACGGCGGGTTTCGCCGAGGCGTTTTCTGATCATCGGCTCAACGTCACGCTGCTCGAACTTTGTTCAGGTCTCCCGAATATAGGCTATTACTTCGCTCTCGAGCCTGTTCAATACCTGTTGTCGGTGGTCGAGAAAGAGCATGTCGTTGCAGGGCGATGGAGTGAGAGATTGGGCTACCTATCGGCCCGCAGCACGAATGTCATGATTGGTTACAGGAACAGAATGTTGCCTTTGAATTATCCTCATATGTTGTTTCTTTCATTCACCTTTCCTTCGTCCGTTCCGGGTCATCACTCGCTGTTCGATGTGAGAAGAGTGACGCAAGCTTATACAGGCCTCGAAAATGAGGGGGCAGGAATTCCCGATGCCGTGGTTGCCGTAGGTGAGGGAAATGACGAGAGAACGGTTGAATTTATAGAGAATGTCAGAGAGATTTTTCCCGATACTCTGTTGCTGCAGATAGCTACTGTCGAGGAGTCGGGTCTCGAATCCAATGAAAAGGGGACGATTGACGCTGAAGGGTGGGCGATTCCGCGCAGCGTGTGCTATGGTTCATCGAGGAGGGTGCCTCCCGGTGATTTGCTTTTCAGCGAGCTGGCGGGAAATATCCTGCAGCTCTTGAGCTTCAGACGCAAGAAATCGATGAAGGGCTCTGATGTTAAAGGTGCATGACAAAGATATTATCGATTCTTCGAGAGTAATCTCAAATATCTCCTTGAGAAGGCTTTTTGAGAAGTTTTGTAATGAGGTCTCCAGTTTCTCCGAAGGTATCGGATTACGCGCTAACGCGTTCGAACTTGTTTTCAGCGACGACGAAAACCTATTTGAGATGACCGTCACACCGTATAGGGATCTTTTCAAAGTAAGCTTCGGCGGACGTCGATCTCACGAGATCAGGGTTTCCTCTCTCGATGATTTCTTTATTGCTCTGGATACGGCACTTCATTATTTCCTCTCTTCAAAGGAATCGAGGAATTGAGCTTCGGGTTTTGCAACCCGCTAACTATGCTTCCTGAGCTTCCCCGTCAAAATTGATTTTGAATCCCTCGACGGATTTCTTATCTTTATAGTGCAACCCGAACGTTGGAGGTGTTCGGGAATGAAAAATATTGGGACTATTATTTCGGTTCTCTTCTCCTTGTTGCTGTTAGGTTCCTGTATCTACCAGAACGAGCCTCTTGGCCCGAACCGCGCACCCGAGATAAAGACGTTCTCGCCCCATGCGAAAGATCTTCAAATCATAGCGCCCGATACGTGTCTCTTCGTAGTCGATGCCGAAGATCCGGATGGTGACGAGCTCGGCTATCGATTCTTCGTGAACGATTCGTTTGCCTGCTCGGGTGACTCGGCCGAAATATACTTCGCACACCCCGGAATCTACGATGTTAAAGCAAAGATTTACGACGCTCAACTAAGCTCGGTGATCGGATGGAAGGTAACGGCTCTCAAGATAGAGAATGAACCACCCGTAATCACCTGGTATTTTCCCGAACAGCTCAATGTGGCGGTTTCAGTGGGAGACACGGTTATGTTTCACATAGCCGCCGAGGATGACGAGCCCGAGAGCCTCGATTATATATTCATGAGGGATTCGACGATGGTATCTTCGGGCTCACCGGAGTTCATAACCCGTTTTCTTCAAAGAGGACAATATCTATTCAGCGGAATCGTCTGGGACGGTCAGTACGGAGATACTGTGCAGTGGCACCTCGACGTGACAGGCTTTCCCGATACGATACCTCCTGCTGCAATCGGTGACCTGACCGGATGGCCCGGTGATACTCCCGGAGTTGTGCATATTGAATGGACTGCACCTGGCGACGATTCCACGTCCGGCAAAGCATCTGCTTATATTCTCAGAACCTCTTCATTCCCGATACGCACGGAGGAAGATTGGGAGGGAGCAGCGGGGAAGCAGGGTGAACCTGTTCCTTCACCTGCCGGTTCGAGAGAGGCCATGGATATAAACGGTCTCAATCCCGGTACCAGCCTATATGTGATGATAAGGTGTGTAGACGACTTCTTCAATATCTCGCCGCTGGGCAACTGTATCTACGTTATCGTAAGGGGCTACGATATCGGAGGCGAGGCTGTGAATGTATTGACCGGGGAAGGTGTGGCGGGGATAACCGTGTCTTCTGCCTCCAGAGTTGATACGACCGATTCCGAAGGACACTTTTTCTTGAAAAACGTTCCCGGCTATGCGACCAAGATAACGGCGGTGGATGAGCAAGTAACGGGTGATAAGGGGAGCTATTACGATTTTTCACAGAGCATAGCAATCGAGAATAACTATACAAATATCGATTTGTATATGATCCCGGTCCTGCCGATCTACAGCACTTATGAACCGGATCCATATCAGGGAAATTTCTACTTCTTCTTAAAAGAGATTACCAATACCACCGGCGAATACGAAAAGCCTACCGTATGGAAGAACTGGAATCATTGGCCCGTGAATGTCTATAACCCTCCAATGGTATATGAGAGTCCCGATACGGTCGTCGATCTGCAGGAAGAGGCGAGGAAGGCGATGGCTGAATGGGAGGATGTCACTGGATTAGATCTTTTCACAGAGACGACAGATTCCTTAAATGCCGATGCTATCATCAAATACGACGACGTAAACAAATACAAACACCATGTGGAAACAATTGAGACGAACGAGGATGGCACGCCCGGAAAGAGGGTCATGTGGATCTATCTGCAGAATACCAGCGCATCGGTTTACGTATATCCTCACGTCGTTTATACGCACGAG
>NATK01000161.1 GCA_002085285.1 Candidatus Latescibacteria bacterium 4484_7 | reverse complement strand
GAGAGAGCTTGCTTGCAGGTGGCGATTGACGAGAGGTGATCGATATGCTTTACGATGAAAACCTTTTCAAGTATCTTGCTGAGACGGACAGCGAGATAATGGATGCAATGAAGGAGGAGCTGGCGAGGCAGCAGGGCCAGCTCGAACTGATAGCCAGCGAGAACTTTGCGAGCAAAGCGGTTCTCGCCGCTCTGAGCAACCCGATGCAGAACAAGTATGCCGAAGGGTACCCCGGCAAGCGTTATTACGGCGGGTGCGAGTTTGTCGACAAGGCGGAGGAGCTGGCGAGGGAGAGGGCCAAAGAGCTGTTCGGCGCGGAACACGCGAATGTCCAGCCGCATTCGGGCACCCAGGCCAATATCACCGCATACCTATCTTTCCTCGAGCACGGCGACAAGATCATGGGGTTGAGCCTTTCACACGGTGGCCACCTCTCTCATGGTCATCCCGTCAACTTTTCGGGCATGTTCTTGCAGGTGGTCCACTACGAAGTGGACAGAGAAACGAAGCAGTTGAATTACGACGCACTCGAAGAGCAGGCGCTTCGCGAGAAGCCCAAGCTCATAGTTGCCGGGGCGAGCGCCTACCCCAGGACACTGGATTTCAAGAGGCTACGTGAGATATGTGACAGGGTTGGAGCCTATCTCATGGTAGATATTGCCCATATAGCTGGTCTCGTCGCCGCCGGTGTCCACCCGAGCCCTGTGCCATACGCCGATGTTGTGACATCGACAACGCACAAGACGTTGAGAGGGCCGAGAGGCGGCCTGATCCTTTCGCCTGCCAAGTATGCCAAGACGATCGACAAGATGAATTTTCCCGGCACTCAGGGCGGGCCGTTCATGCACGTCATAGCGGCAAAGGCAGTCTGTTTCAAGGAAGCGATGACGGACGAATTCAAGGCGTACCAGAGGCAGATCGTCGCCAATTCAAAGAAGCTCGCTTCCGTAATGATGGAGAACGGTTTCGAGGTGGTGAGCGGAGGCACCGACACCCATCTTTTCCTCATAGACCTTTCGAACAAGGGAATCACCGGGAAAGATGCGGAAAAGGCTCTGGAGAAGGCTGGTATGACGGTGAACAAGAACACCGTTCCATTTGACGAGAAGAGCCCGTTCGTTACATCAGGCATCCGGGTTGGGACACCGGCCCTCACCACGAGAGGGATGAAGGAACCGGAGATGGAAGAGATCGGGAGGCTCATGGTGAGGGTCCTCGAGAATATAGACGACGAGAAGGTAATCTCGGATGTTAGAAATGCCACGGCGGACCTCGTCGCCCGTTTCCCGCTGTACGAATGATGCGTCTCCTCTTTCAAAGAGGCTATTATTTGAATAGGTCATGGCGGGCGGGCATGTGTTTTTATTTCGCTTCGACCGATCTTCTGATCATGAGTGCGGGGATAGGTGGAGGATATGTTGCCCGGGTAGTCGTCAAGCCCCGCGAGCGTTGATCGTTGTGGTTCAACTCGTGTAGAAAAAGGAATTGGAATGAGCAGACCATCATGGGACGAATACTTCATGCAGATAGCAAAACTCGTTTCGACCCGATCGACGTGTCTTAGGAGAAAGGTCGGAGCGATCATCGTCAAGGACAAGAAGATCATCTCGACGGGTTACAACGGAGCTCCTCGAGGGCTGCCGCACTGCCTCGATATAGGGTGCCTTCGTTCGAAACTCGGCATCCCTTCTGGGGAGAGGCAAGAGCTCTGCAGAGGGGTGCACGCCGAGCAAAACGCCATCATTCAAGCGGCATCGAGCGGGATAAGCATGGAGGGAGCTACGATGTACTGTACAACTGCTCCCTGTGCTACCTGCGCCAAGATGATCATCAATGCCGGCATAAAGAGACTCGTTGTTTCGGAGAGGTACCCGGACAGGCTCGGCGAAGAGCTGATAGCGGAATCCGGTATCGACACGGTGTACATGATCGAGGATACCGCTTCGGAGAAGAACAAGTAACAGGGGAGCTTGAAGTGCGTTGTCCCTCATGCGGACACGATGGAGACAGGGTCGTCGACAGCAGAGCGACAAAGGACAACTCGGCGATCAGGAGAAGGCGGGAGTGCCTCAAGTGCGGTTATCGATTCACCACATACGAGTACATTGAGCATACGCCCGTCATGGTTGTCAAGAAGGATGGCCGCCGCGAGCGATACAGCCGCGAAAAGATCCTCAACGGTCTGCTCAGAGCCTGTGAAAAGCGCCCCGTATCGAGAGAATCCCTCGAACAGTTGATAGACGATGTGGAGAAGGCCGACGAGCGAGATAGGAAACGAGGTGATGGTTCGCCTCGCGGCTATAGATCAGGTTGCCTATGTCCGCTTCGCCTCCGTCTATAGAGAGTTCAAGGACGTCACTCAGTTTCTCGACGAGCTGCGGGGATTGCTCGAGAAGAAAAAGGGGTGAGCCGCTCGGAGCATTTCAAGACGACCCCTCGTACGAGCGTGTTTGAGTGGTGGGCTCAAGGTGCGGCAAGCGGCGGGCGCTTGGGTTGTTTTCGGTTCCATAGAGCTTTCAGGTTCTGAAGATTATGTGGGTTGAAAGATTGATCGATCGGGTATATTCTTTTGGCGAAAAGAACCGATGTCTGAAAGGGGAGGTAGATATGGCAAAGTATAGATTTAGGTTGAGGCTTTTGGCTGCTGCAGCGGTCGTCACTGCGCTCTCTTTCGTGATCGAAACGGCGACATTCGCGGCCGAATCCAAGGTAGTCACTCTCAGGTTCAATCCGCCGGCAGGAAAGGTTTTGAACTACGAATCGTCAAGCACGAATCAGATGGATTTCTATGGGATGACGATGACCCAGAACGAGTCGTTCAAGGTCAGGGTAGAATTCCCTGACACTACGACCGAAGAAGGGCGCATAGTGAGATTCAACTTCGTTGAGGTTAGAGGAAGCATCATGCGTGGTGAAAAGTTCATAGACTGGAAGCCTCCCATCAAGCTCGAGGGCAAGACGGTGAGAGCCGTCGTATCGTCGAACGGAAAGGTGCTCAAGATTCTTCCCGTCGGGTACATCCCCGGTTTGAAAAGGCCTTCCGATCTAAAAAATATTCTCGACACTTGGTTCATCGAGCTTCCCGATACCACCGTATCGAAGGGTTTCAAGTGGACTGCGAACCTCGGAGAACCGGAATCGAAGAATGGTAAATCTCAAGGCAAAAATGGCAAGGCAACCTACGAGATAAAGAAGTTCGAGAAGGACAAGGGTGTGGAGGTGGCGGTAATTCAGGGTAAAATCGAAGGTTCTATCGATCAGGATGGCGCCGGCGGGCATATGAGCGCAGAGATCAAAGGGAAGGTAAAAGCGAAGGTTGCGTTGAACGGAGGGTATGTTGTTTACAACAAGATAGAGGTGGATGTAAAGGGGAAGATGGTGAGGACCGATCCCCAGACCGGTGAGGAAATAAGCAAAGACGTCGTGTCATCGGAATACTACGAATGCAAACTTAAAGATTGATACAGAGGATCATGCCCGATGAGGGAGGAGAAAGATTGAAGGAAATGAGTTTCCTCGACCACCTCGAGGAGCTCAGAAGCACGATAATTGCTTCGCTTGCGGCATGGATCGGGGTTTCGATGGTCCTCTGGTTCCTGTCGCGCTATCTTCTCAATTTTCTCCTTGCAGACCTGCCTGTAGAAAGCCTCTATTTCACCTCTCCCATCGGGGCCTTCATGATCAGGATAAAGCTGAGCTTTATAGTCGGCTTTCTCGTTGCGTTTCCTTACATACTGTTCAGGGTTTGGGCGTTCGTTTCTCCCGCCCTCTTCGATCAGGAGAAAAGGCACGTCGTTCCACTCATCACCGCATCGACGATACTTTTCTACCTCGGTGTCGTTTTTGCCTACTGGATCCTTATACCAATTGTGCTGAAGTTTCTTCTACGCTTCGGGACCGATTTTCTGCGCCCCCTTATCTCCATAGACAAGTATTTCTCGTTCGTTGCGAGGATCTGTTTCGCTTTCGGGCTCGTCTTTCAGCTTCCGATATTGATTATATTTCTCACCTCAATAGGTCTCATCTCGGCAAGGGCCTTGATTCGCCAGTGGAGGTGGGCTGTTATCATCATCTTCACCGTCTCGGCGATTCTCACACCTCCCGACCCTACTTCGCAGATCCTCATGGCGGTTCCTTTGGTGCTGTTGTTCCTTTCCAGCGCCTTGATCGCAATCATCATAGAGAAGAGGAGGGGAGGGTGAGAGACTTATTGTTGATGCGTCGAGCGTCTATCCCTCTTGCATCCAGCTTGACATGGGCACTTTACGATGCTAATTTATACGGGTTAGAAGGCATTGTCATTTATTTCGTTAGTGTTTGAGTTTGCGCTCGAAGGGAAAGATGAATCGATGAACCATTCCGACATCGAAAAGCTGAAGGAGTTTCAGGCGCCGGTGCTCGAGGATCAGGCCTACAGTGCTTTTTCTCGCTGCGAGGAGTCTCGGGGGAAGCAAGGATGATTTGGTGACTAGCGGGATGGCGATAGAGCTCATTCATACGGCCACTCTGATTCACGACGATATCCTCGACGGCCACGATTTCAGGCGTAACAGGCCGACCGTCTATGCCAGATGGGGCACGAAGACTGCTACGATAATCGGGGATTTCCTATACACGAAGGCCTTTTCGAGTCTTGCCGATGCGCGGCTCTTCGAGGTGATGGATATTTTGGCGAAGGTCACGAATACGATATGCGTCGGCGAGATCCTGCAGCTCGAGCAGAGAAACAACCTCGATCTAAACGAGCAAAACTATATCGATATAATATCGAAGAAGACCGCATCCCTATTTTCAGCCTCTTGCGAGTGCGGTGCGGTGCTCGCCGGGGAGAAGAACGGAAACAGGGAGATCTACTCCGATTTCGGGATGAATATCGGGCTGGCGTTTCAGATAACAGACGACATCTTCGACTATATCGCAGACGAGGAAGCGATAGGCAAGCCGGTCGGCTCCGATTTTTCCGATGGGAGATTTACCCTCCCGTTTATAAAGGCGTTCGTAAATGCTCCGAACGCCGCTCAGAAGAAGATAGAGGAACTCGTAGGTGTCGATCAACGCAGGCAGAGCAAGTGGCCAGAGATCGTATCCTTTGTCAAGGATTACGGTGGTGTGGAGTACTCGATAGAGATGGCGAGAGGTTTCGGCACGAGGGCTAAGGGTTTCCTGAGCCGGATTAAGCCGTCGCTCGAGAGGGATGCTCTGGCGATGGCCGCCGATTATATAGTGGAAAGGGTCAATGGCTTCTGAATGCTTGTCGTGTGACCGGGATCATTGAACAAAGCGGCATTAGGGAAGAGAAAAGCTGCAATTGATAGATGAAACAATAAAAGAAGCGAGATATTACAAGAAGCTCCCCAATGACAGAGTAAGATGTGAGCTCTGCCCGCATATGTGCGGACTTTCCGAAGGAGAGCTGGGCAAGTGCCGTTTGAGGGAGAACAGAGACGGCACCCTCTATGCGGTTGCTTACGGCAAGACAGTGACGGTAAACATAGATCCAGTCGAAAAGAAGCCTCTCTATCACTTCATGCCGGCAAGCTCGATTCTCTCCATCGGACCCAACGGCTGCAGTTTCAAATGCGATTTCTGCCAGAACTGGCATATCTCGATGGAGGAATCACCGACCGATTATGTGGCTCCGGAGAAACTCGTGGAGCTGGCGAAGAGCACCGGTTCCATTGGGGTGGCGTTTACCTATACGGAACCTCTTGTCTGGTTCGAATATGTTGTCGACGCAGCCGCCGCACTGAGGGAGAACGGGTTGAAATCGATTCTCGTCACGAACGGTTTTATCAATGAAGGGCCGGCGCTGGAGCTTGCTCCGCTCATCGACGGATTCAATATAGACCTTAAGAGCATCAGGGATGATTTCTACAAGAAGTACTGCGACGGCGGAGTCGAGCCGGTTAAGAGATTTATCGAAATTGCCAATGAGAGCTCTCATATCGAGGTGACCAATCTCGTCATCCCCGGCCTGAACGATTCTCCGGAGGATATAGACGATCTCGTGGATTGGCTGGCCGGCGTGTCGGACGAGATCCCGCTTCACTTTTCGCGCTTTTTCCCTCAATTTCGCATGAGAGACAGACCGCCGACTCCTCAGGAGACACTCGAGAGGGCTTACAAAACGGCTGTGAAAAAGATGAAGTATGTTTACATAGGCAATATATTCATCGAGGG
>NATK01000066.1 GCA_002085285.1 Candidatus Latescibacteria bacterium 4484_7 | reverse complement strand
GTATCTTTGTGAGCGATGATCCACAGCATATCGTCGTAGTCTTCCGTTGATTCCGGTTCGTCGATTTCTACGGAGTAGTACATGCAGCACTTAGCCGGTATGCAATCCTTACATGGGTTCTTGCTTCTCTTTTTTCTGCTACTCCTTGTCGTTTTCTTTCCGCTCATCTATTTCCTGTCCTTTGTCGATCTTCGAATTAGCCGTCGTCGGCACGGTCTTGCTCAAACGGTTGAAGCAGAATTATAAGTAGATTGGCAAGATTAATCAAGGCCGGGCATGTGCATTTCGAAGAGAGGCATTGGAAAGCACGATCACAGCCGTCTTGACGGTAAAGAGCATTGACAATGAATGTTGTTTTAGTGTATCTTGCCTTTACCTGTCTGAACTTACAGGTTTTTTATTAAATTTCGGCTCAATATCTGGAAAGGTCTGTTATGAATTATCCGCTTTCCGAGGAAGAAAGGATTATACAGAAGACTGCGAGGGACTTTGCAACGAAGGATCTCGCGCCGGTTGCCGAAGCGGCGAACAAGGAAGGCACATTCCCCGATGAAGTATATACGAAGCTCGGTGAGCTGGGGTTCATGGGAATAACGGTGCCCGAGGAGTACGGCGGAGTGGGACTGAACAATTTCAGTCTTGTTCTGGTGCTCGAAGAAATCAGCCGTGTCTGTGCATCGACGGCGGTTACTATGTCCGTCCACAATTCTTTGACGAACTGGGCGATAAAGACATACGGGAGCGAGGATCTGAAGAAGCGATATCTGCCTCGCCTCGCCACGGCGGAGATCCTCGGCGCCTATGCACTGACCGAGCCCTCGGCGGGGAGCGATGTTTCTTCGGTGCGGATGTCTGCCGTGAAGAAAGGGAACGAATATATTCTGAACGGGACGAAGATATTTATTTCGACCGGCAATAAAGCCGGAGCGGTAATCGTGTTTGCGAGGACCAACCCCGATGACAGAAAACACGGCTTGAGCGCATTCGTCGTTGAGCCCGATTTTCCCGGTTTTTCGGTGGGGAAGATCGAGAAAAAGATGGGTCTCAAGGCTTCGACGACTGTAGAGCTCGTTTTCGAGGATTGCAGGGTTCCCGAGGAGAATCTCCTTGGAGAAGAAGGAGCGGGGATGAAAATTGCGCTGGCAGGCCTTGACGGCGGAAGAATCGGGATAGCCGCCCAATCGGTGGGCATTGCCCAGGCTGCCATGGATGAAGCTGTCAAATTCTCCCGCGAGAGAATACAATTCAACAAGCGGATCATAGACTTCCAATCGACCCGATGGAAGATAGCCGACATGGCTACTGCGATCGAGGCGGCGAGGCTCCTCATATACAGGGTGGCAAAGCTGCGCGACGAGGGGCAACCGTGCTCGAAGGAGGCCTCTATGGCTAAGCTCTTTGCCTCTCGGACGGCCAATCGCACAGCCTATGACGCTCTCCAGATCCATGGGGGTGTCGGTTACACTGAAGAGTTTCTCATAGAGCGGCTCTACAGGGACGCGAGGGTCACGGAGATCTACGAAGGGACCAGCGAGATCCAGAGGCTTGTTATTTCCAAGAGAGTAATCGAAGAATATGAAAAATCGATGCCGGAGTGATTCTGCTGCCTGAAAGGAGGATGCTTTGAAGATTATAACATTGCTCAAGAGGGTGCCTGATACGGAGGCGAGAATTCTGATCAATCAGGAGGGGACGGGGATAAGGGAGGACGGGTTGAAATACGTCATCAACCCGTACGACGAGTATGCCATCGAGGAGGGGTTGAAGGTCAGGGAAAAGGTAGGTGGAGACAGCAAGGTGACTGTTGTGACCATGGGGCCGGAGGAAGCAACAGAGTTGATAAGGACGGCGCTGGCGATGGGTGCAGACGACGCCGTTCATATAGTAGATCCCCTTCTCGAAAATGCCGGTCCATTCACGTCGGCGGCCGTTCTGGCCAAGGTGATCGAAGAAGAAGGCTTTGATATCATATTCTGCGGCAAGCAGGCGATAGACGACGATATGGCTCAGGTCCAGACGATACTCGCCGAGATGCTCGACATCCCACAGGTGAATGTGGCGACTGAGTTCGAATTGTCCGACGACGGCAAAAAGGCAGTTCTATCGAGAAGAATAGAGGGGGGCGACGAGAAGTACGAAACGGCATTGCCTGCGATAATATCGTGTGAGAAGGGACTTAATGAGCCCCGCTACGCGTCGCTGCCCGGGATCATGAAGGCGAAGAAGAAAGAGATAAGAAAAAAGACACTGGCCGACCTTGGATTCGAGACGAAGCCTCAGGGAGGCAGAGCCGAAATAGTCCGCTGGCTCCCTCTTCCGAAGAGCGGGGAGTGCAAGATCGTTGAGGCAGAGGAGCTCCAGGACGCCGTCAAGGAACTGGTGAGGCTTCTCAGGGAAGAGTCGAAGGTCCTGTGAACGGGAAGTGCACATACATGAGAAGATCATTTGTGAGAAAATAAGACGGAGGATATGCAATGACGGATATTTTGGTTTTCGGAGAGTTGAGAGGCGGAAAGGCGAAGAAGATAACGAAGGAGCTCATTACCGCTGCCGATAGGATAGCGGGTGAACTAGGGGGAGAGATAAACGGGCTCTTCGTCGGTGAAGGAGCTGCATCGGCGGCCGAGGAGTTCAAGGGATACGGTTTCAAAAGGATCTTCTACGCAGAAGACGATGCACTGAAAAACTACTCGACGGAAGGGTATGCCAAGGTCGTTTCCGATGTGATCAAATCGACAGGTGCGAGATACGTCCTCGCCGGAGCGACGGCTATGGGGAGAGATCTATTTCCCCGCGTCGCGGCAAGGGTAGACGGAGTGATGTTCAGCGACTGCGTCGACTTGAGGGTTGAGGACGGCAGGGCCATCGCAAAGAGGCCGGTCTATTCGGGCAAGGTTTTTATAGAGATCACGTCAAAAGATGAGCGGCCGACGATCGTAGCTATAAGGCCCAATAACATTCCGCCTGCGGAACCGAAGGGAGACGGAGCCGAAATCGTCAAGCAAGATTCCGATGTCACCATTGATACGATAAGAGCGATAGCGAAGGAGATCGTTCCTCTGGCGGGGGGACGCCCCGATCTCACCGAGGCGGACATCATCGTCTCCGGGGGAAGGGCGATGAAGGATGCATCGAACTTCAAGATCCTCGAAGAACTCGCCGATCTGCTCGGCGGGGCCGTCGGTGCCTCACGCGCCGCAGTCGATTCGGGCTATGCGCCCCATGCGCTGCAGGTAGGGCAGACGGGCAAGATCGTCAATCCAAAGCTATATATTGCCTGTGGTATTTCGGGGGCGATTCAGCACCTTGCCGGAATGAGAACGTCCAAGGTCATCGTTGCAATAAACAAGGACCCGAATGCGCCGATATTTGAAAAGGCTCACTACGGAATCGTAGGAGATCTTTTCGAGGTGGTTCCTCTATTGACCGAAGAGCTTAAAAAGATCCTGTGAACCCCACGGGAAAACAAAAGAGGCAAAAGCGAAAGGACTTGCAGGGATGAGCATTGAAGGAACAGCTATCCTCGTCATCTTCGTCGCCGTACTCACCGCGTTTACTCTGATAGTCCGCCATCTCTACAGGGTCATGATGAAGGGAAAGCCTGAAGACAGGTTTTCGAGATGGCCCGATAGGGTGAAGAGTGTACTCGTATTCGTTTTCGGCCAGGCACGGGTGTTAGCCCAGCCCGCCGGTATAGGGCATTTCATAATCTTCTGGGGATTCATCTTCATCACCCTGGGGACGTTGGAGAACATACTTTCGATGATAATTCCTGCGTTCTCCTACAGTCGTTTCATAGGGGCCGACGCAGCGGGAATCATCGTGCTGCTTCAGGACGTCTTCGGGATCCTCGTTATAGGTGACATCATCGTATCTCTCGTAAGGCGCTTTTTCTTCAAGCCCCTCCGCCTTGAGAGCGACGACCCGAAGACTACGGAAGAAGCGGTCTTCATACTGGCGTTGATCTTTGTTCTCATCCTTCTTATGTACGGGATGAGGGGTACTGGGATACTGCTTGAGCCAAATAGATACAGCAGGCTCTATGCTCCTTTTTCTTTCTATGCCTCGAACATCATTTCCCATTGGAACATCAACATGCATTTGGCAAACAGGATCTTTACCTGGTGCCATCATCTCATCATCTTCTTCTTTCTTCTCTACATACCTTTTTCCAAGCACATACATATTCTCGGAGCGATACCCAACGTGTTCTTCCGGAATCTCGGGCCGATGGGCACCTTGAGCAGGATGGACTTCGAAGACGAGGATGCAGAGAAGTTCGGCGTGTCGAAACTCACCGATTTCACGTGGAAGCAGATCCTCGACCTATATGCCTGCACCGAGTGCGGGAGGTGCCAGGCAGCATGCCCGGCCTATCTAACCGAAAAGCCCCTTAGTCCATATCGAATGATTCATCACCTCAGGGGCGAACTCATGTCTGAGAGAAAGATGATTCTTGCAGACGGTGAGACGCCCGACATCGTACCAGATACGGTCACCGAAGACGAAATCTGGTCATGCACTACGTGCGGAGCATGTATGCAGGAATGTCCTCCCTTCATCGAGCATGTGCAGAAGATCGTCGATATGAGGCGCTACCTCGTGTTGACGGAGAGCCGTTTCCCTCAGGAGATGCAGCCGGTTTTCAGGAACATGGAGGTGAATTATAACCCATGGGCGTTCGGTTATGCTTCGAGGGCCGACTGGCTCGATGGGCTGGATGTCCCTCTGGCAAGCGATAAGAAGAGGTTCGATGTGCTCTATTGGGTAGGGTGTGTCGGTTCATTCGACAGTCGGGGGCAGAAGATTGCAAGGGCGATGATCGAGCTTCTAAAGAAGAGCGGAGTCGATTTTGCCGTTCTCGGCGTGGAGGAGAGGTGCTGCGGTGAGACGGCGAGACGTATGGGGAACGAGTATCTCGCCCAGATGCTCATTGAGGGAAACATCGACACTCTAAAGAAATACCAGTTCAATCGTATCCTTACCACCTGTCCTCACGGCCTCAACACGTTCAAGGTCGAGTACCCTCAATTCGGGTATGAGAAACCCGTAGTGCACCATACGCAGTTCCTGCTCGAGCTGGTAAGGGAAGGCAGGCTCAAGGTAAAGGGAGAACTCGGGCACGATTGGACCTACCACGATTCTTGCTACCTCGGCCGATACAATTCGATCATGGATGAGCCGAGGGAGGTGCTTGCCCTTGTTCACGGAAGAGATGGCAAGGAGTTCGAGCGGAACAGAAAGCGCAGCTTCTGCTGCGGCGCAGGTGGCGGGAGGATGTGGATGGAGGAGAATACAGGTACGAAGATCAGCGAGGCGCGATTGAGAGAATTCGTTGAGATAGGTTCCGATCATCTCTATACGGCGTGTCCTTTCTGCATGACGATGTTCGAAGATGCGGCCAAGGTGATGGACAGAGAAGACATCGAGGTGGAGGATATCGCCGAGGCGTTGGTCAAGGTGACGTGAGCGCGGGAGCTTCTATGCGGTGTCGTCGAGGTTTCGCAATCCCGAGGCATCTTGGAGGTCTCTCGCAAGCCAAAACAATCGGGATCCTGATGCTGATCTTCCAAAGGTTGCGTAAGTGTAATACGACTGCAGCACTTTCAAGAGCATAATAAAAGAGACAGCCTCTGCGGGCTGTCTCTTTTTCCTGGAAAATATCTTTTTTCGCTATTCTTCTTCCCAACTGATAGCCTCAACCGGGCAGTTGTCGATTGCCTCTTGAATCTCCTCTTCGCTGGCGCCGTTCGGGTCGGTTACGACCGCGATGTCACCCTCGAGTGAGAAGACGTCGGGGCAAGTTTCGGAGCAAATACCACATCCAGTGCAGAGATCTGGATCAACTACCGGTACTTTCGCCATGTCAACACTCCTTTGTTTGAAGCCATATCGGTAATTAACAATCAAAATCGCCCTTGTCAAGATAAATCTTAATTTTTGATTCGATTGCTGTTTCTTTGGTGGATGCGGCAGCGTAGTATGGGCCGTAACTCTAAATATCAAAATGATTTTTTCAGCTCCAGAGAGATCAGTGTTATAGAAAAATCATCGTCCCTTCTTGTGTGTCTCTCAGGTTCGTGGTTCAAATAAAGTGTGATACCCGTGTTGCCGGGAACGAAAAGATTCATGATGAGAGAAATCCTGTTTATGTAGAAATCCGAGTAGATGTTGTTTTCTTCCAGCAGATAGTCTCTGTAGCCGGGTTCGTACGAAGCGTTTAGCCAGAATCTCGTCGATTTGAATATATCAACGCCCAAAACCACCGAACCTTCGGTGTACCTTTCTTCTGCGTAATCTCGGCAGAACATTCGTCCTACCCTTGGCTCGATATGTACGGATGACAGCACCGCGATTTCTCTTTTGAAGCGTATGCCGCCGCGGATGAACTGAGTGTCGAAGTATATCTCGCTTGGAACATCGTACGATGTAAGCTCGGTTTCCCCGATGAATGAAAGGGCGCTCCGCCTTGTTACTTTCGCTTCGATTTCAGCCGAGGAGACGACATACCAGTATGAACTTCTCGCATCGCTCGAGTAATCCTTTCTGTCCGCAGAGGATATAAGCCTTGCGTTTATCCTGTTCCCCTGACCGAGGTAACACTCCAGATCTATCAGTTCGCGTCTGTAACTCAGATCGGTGGTGTCGGGCACATCCCTGAACCCGGCGAATGCACCGAGGTGCAGTGAATTTCCCTCGTCGTCGTTCCTTTCGAGCTCCAGCCCGGCATCGGCATATTTGTAGTCGTAATCGAATTCGGTCCTGTCGGCATAATCGAGGATTTCGATTCTTCCTTTCAGTGCCGCCGAGTACGTGCCGCCGAAGGCCTTTCGGATCCTTGCGGTGGTATTAAACTGTCTATAGTCGTTGCTCAACGAGTAGTCGCTTCCACTTTGAAAATGCTTGATGTTTAGATTGCTTTTGAGGTCGAATTTGATTTCTTTCGAAAGCGGCGATATAAACGATAGGTTTAGATCGTCATCGATCGTCTGATTGCCGTATCTGAAGAGGTTCCTCATGATGAATCTCGTTTTTCCGTTGCCCAGCAAAACCACGTTTCCGAGTCCGATGTAATATTCGTTTATCACGTCGAACGTGTCTTCATCGACGATTGTGTATCGATCCATGAAGGAATCGTATCCCGAGGAGAGTTCGGTCTTGAAATCGGAGGCGACGGCACGGGCGGATACGATTGCCGAAAGCGAGAGAATCGCAAAGGCATAAAACGCCAGTTTCAGGTGTGCTTCGCCCGATTTTTTCAGATCGTATAGATTCAATTAGCCTGCCCTAAGATTTTTTTCGCCTCTGACAGTACCTCTATGGCTGTTTCGATGTTCCCTTCGAGGTACAGGCTCTCGGCTGTTTTCACGATTGCATCCGCCTCGATTGCCGCCGGATCAGATGCGTTTTTTTCGAGGCGATCGTTTATTTCCTCGAGCAATTCGATATGCATGTCGAAGAAGGTTTTTGACAGTGCCTTTATTGAGGCGGAGTCTCCCGTCTGAACCGGTTTGCTTGCAGTGTGTGAAGCCTCTTTGGGTCCACCCACAGAAGCGCATCCCAGTATGATCAAAATAAAAGGTATCACCAGTACTGCAATCGTTATAGAGCGCATATCTCCGCTATTCTTTCGTAGATATTGCTTGCTATTCCTGCCTCGGCTACGGCCATCCTGTATTTTCC
>NATK01000065.1 GCA_002085285.1 Candidatus Latescibacteria bacterium 4484_7 | reverse complement strand
CTCCTTTTTAGGTAATTCTACCTATGCATAAATTGGCCTTGCAAGTCTATGTAGCTCGTATTCTTACCAGACTTCCCTCTGAGTGTACACATCGAATATTCTCAGGCTGTAGTCGGCAAATTCTCCAATAATCTCGGGGTATCCGTCGTTGTTCATATCAAACGTGATGATCCTGTCGCCGAACGGTTTCCCCCACTCGAATTCGACATTGAGGAACCTCGTGTCGATGATTACGCCCGTATTGAGGACGATCTCCATTTGATTGTCTTTGTCGACATTCTCTACGATTATCTCTGATGCGCTGAACTCCCTCTCGCTCGTCCACTGTCTGCTCTTGTTGAGCCCGTCTATGATATATATGTGCTTGCTGGCGAGAATGATCAGCTCCGGCTGTGGATCCTCGTCCACATTGGCTACAGCGGCAGCCTCAATTGAACTGAAATTATCCTCGAGATCCTCCCACTCGAGATGATAGTCATCCATGCTGTACACGAGAACTCTACCGTTGAACGTACATATGATGATATCATACTTCCCATCGTTGTCTACATCTCGTATGAAGAAGTTCCTCACCTTCGAGGATAGATTCGTCAATTCCCACTCGAGCTTCCATCCCTTCTCCGTGGCCTTGAAGAGATGAATCTTTCCGTACGTATCGGCGTACATCAACCCCCATGTATTCCCATCGTCCAGAGGAATCACCTTGGCGAAGGGAAAACGACAGAAGACGTCTTTCATAGTATAGGGGTCGAGCTTCATGTCTCCTGCAGAAAGCCGCAAGGCGCCGATCAGTAGAATTAGGATCAACGGAACCACGACGAGCAACGATTTCTTTAGGTACATCTTTTTCTCCTTTCGTCTTCCTATCTGCACCACTGCGAAGCCGCTTCACCCATACCCCTCGGATCCGAGACTCCGCATCGGATTGAATCTACCACCTGAATCACCTGTACGTCACCTATTGAACTCCTTTCACTCAACTCATAACCCATGGTCTTCAATTCTTCCATCTCTTTCTCGGTAAAAGCGTTCTTCTCATAAAATATCTCATCGGGCAGCCATTGGTGATGAAATCTCGGCATAGAAACGGCATCCGACACGCTCATACGAAAATCTATAACATCAACAATAATCTGAGCAACCGTCGTTATGATCGTGGAGCCTCCCGGTGTACCGAGAATCATGAATATCTTTCCGCCGTCGAGAACGATAGTCGGGCTCATCGAGCTCAACATCCTTTTTCCGGGCGCTATCGAATTGGCCTCGTTGCCGACAAGACCGTAGATATTGGGTGCGCCGGGCTTTATCGAAAAGTCGTCCATCTCGTTGTTCAGCAGGAAACCACCCCTCTCGACGAGAACCTTCGAACCATAGCTGCTGTTCAACGTGGTCGTAGTGGCAACGGCGTTCCCCATGCAGTCGATGATCGAATA
The DNA here is from genome assembly GCA_002085285.1 of Candidatus Latescibacteria bacterium 4484_7. Classification (GTDB taxonomy): domain Bacteria; phylum Krumholzibacteriota; class Krumholzibacteriia; order Krumholzibacteriales; family Krumholzibacteriaceae; genus 4484-7. The sequence continues at coordinate 6,531 of NATK01000065.1, read as the reverse complement.
ATGGGTTGTCTGAAGATGCTCCTTGACCTGAATGTTGAACGAGCCCTGGAGAGTCGAGGAAGGTGTTGCATTGCCTGTTATCGTCCGACGAAGGCTGTCGGCATATTCCTTTGAGATGAGCCTGGAGACAGGGTTTTCGACGAAATCGGGATCTCCTAAATACTCAGCCCGGTCCCTAAACGCCCTCCTCTCCGCCTCGACCATGAGGTGGACCGATTGCAAAGAGAGCGGACCGCAAGAGGTGAGATCATAACCCTCAAGTATCTTAAGTATCTCGAGAAGAATCGTTCCACCGGAACTCGGCGGAGGAGCCGACAGTATCTTATAGCCGCGATAGGAACCTTCCACAGGTTTACGAAAAACCGCACGATACGAGGCAAGATCTTCCCTGGTGATCAGCCCCCCGCCCATCTTCATCTCATCTGCTATCATACCGGCCACCCTGCCCTGATAAAAGGCACTTTTACCCTCTGCCGCTATAAGCTCGAGCGTTCTCGCCAGACGTGGCTGCCTGAGGGTATCTCCTTCTTCTATGTGTTTACCTCCGACCATGTAGAACTTTTTAAGCCCCGGGAACCTCTCGGAGTAACGTTCGAGAGAATTGAGAGAGGCGGCGAGTTCCGCACTCACTTCGAAGCCGTTTCTCGCAAGATCTATCGACGGTCGAAGAAGCTGCAGCCACGGTATCGATCCGAACCTCTCGTGTTCGAGATAGAGGCCTGCCACCGTTCCGGGCACACCCACAGCCTCGATGCCAATCGTACTCGCCCCCTCTATTACCTTTCCGCTGCCGCCGAGGTACATATCCCTGCTTGCTGCGAGAGGAGCTTTTTCTCTGAAATCGACGAAATAATCAGCACCTGATGCCGTTCGTATGATCGAAAACCCTCCCCCACCGATATTCCCCGCCTGAGGATATACCACTGCCAGAGCAAATCCCACGGCAACCGCGGCATCGACGGCATTGCCCCCCATCTCGAGCACCTGGGCACCTACCTTGGAAGCGAGAGGGTACGCTGAAACGATCATGCCTCCATCCGAGCAAACCTCGGTCGCCATCTGGGAACATGTGGCTTGAGGAGTAAAAAGGAGCACGAGCACCATTATCAAAGAAGGCATAATCGCAAGATTATTCGGCAAGATTAGACCCCTCAAAAAAATCTCCTCTTATACGGTCTCATATGGCATTTTAGCAGCAAAGAGGCGTTTTTGTAAACTTTGAAAAAAGCCATTTGGAATGCTTGCGAAACATGGGGGTCGCCTCGTTTCCTCCCTTTCCCGGTGAAAGTACTCAAAAAATATTGACTATCGATAAACGCTTCGTATAGAATGACCGCAAGGTATCTTGAGAGGTCTGTTTGTTTCGAGCGAGCAAAACAATTAAGTATCAAGACAGTGAGAAAAGGAGAAACAAGATGAAACGCTCTGGTGCGTTTATATTCCTCGTCGTCTCTGCTTTGATCCTTGCATTATCGAGCTCTGGATTATCCAAGCCCGGCGATGCAGTCAAAACGATATCGCTCCCGTTTCATCATCCGACCGGAATAGCATGGGACGGCAAATACGCATGGATAGCCGACCGCGGTGCCGATATGTTCTACAAGATAGACTGCTCCAAAGGGATCGTCGCCGACTCGTTGACATCTCCAGCGTATTCCCCCTCCGGGCTGGCATGGGACGGCAAGCTGCTCTGGAGCACTGATCCCGGAGCAAGGAAGATATATGCTACAGACGTCAAAAATGGGTTGACGGTGAAGACGATCGACGCCCCCTCGCCTTCCCCGACGGGGATAGCATGGGACGGAAAGTACCTCTGGATAAGCGACAACCGGAGCGACATGATAGCGAAAATCGACCCAGAGGACGGAACCACGATATCGTCTTTTCGCTCGCCTGCTCCGGATTCGAGAGGCATCACATTCGGAAGGGGATACCTCTGGTGTGCAGATCGAATAAGAGACCGTATATACATGATCGATCCCAAAACAGGCATCGTAGTAATGATACTTCAATCACCAGGGCCTTTCATCTGGGGACTTGCATGGCAAGACGGCTTTCTGCTAAATACCGACTACGAAACGAACAAGGCGTACAAGTTGATCACCAGGGATGACGAAACACTGACCGTCTATGCCACAAAGCGTGAGCAGGTAGATCTTGTTACCGATGCCGTCGCAACAGGTAACGGTGCGATAAAATCTCTGACGGTTACCTACGCGGTGCCCGTGAACAGAGCTAACCAGAAGCTTCTTTCTGAACCTACCTTCACCCCATCGCCCAAGGAGTTCGAAAAAGACCAATGGGGTCAGAAGGTTGCGATATTCGAGTTTGACAACTTGAAGGCAGGGGACAAGGTCAAGATAACCATGCACAATGAACTCGAGACGTCAGCAATAAGATATTTCATATACCCCGAAGACGTAGGGGATAAAATTCCTGACAAAATTGCAAAGTTTTATCTTGCAGACGGGATGAAATATGATATAAATAACAATTACATTCAGGGAATCGTCAAAAAGGTTGTAGGCGACGAAACAAATATCTACTGGAAGGCGAGAAAACTCTTCCAGTACTTGATAGCAAACATGGAGTATGAGATGGTAGGCGGATGGAACACCGCTCCCACAGTCCTAAAGAGAGGCAACGGCTCGTGCTCCGAATATTCGTTCAGTTATATAGCCCTATGCAGAGCTGCCGGCATCCCGGCAAGGTACGTGGGTTCTCTGGTCATAAGAGGTGACGATGCAAGTTACGACAAGGACTTTCACCGTTGGTGCGAAATATATCTGCCCGGTTACGGCTGGATCCCGGTAGATGCAAATGCAGGCGACAGAGATTGGCCGGGCGATCAGGCGGCAGCCTTCGGTGGTATCTCGAACAGATTCCTCATAACAACGGTGGGCGGCGGCGCCTCGAAGTATCTCGGATGGAATTACGATCTCGACAGTCACTGGGTTGCATCGGGCAAATGTTCGGTCTTCCTCGACAGCAGCGCCGAGTGGCAGCCACTCGACTGAGCAAAATCGGGCAAGACTTATTATATAAATGAAGTTTCCGGGGTCAATAGCATCATGGAGGTTTAGAAGGAGGTTGTCAGATGGGTCTTCGTGAAAGAGCGACGAACTATGCGAAGGAAAAATTGATCAAGGAGATAATGCATCTTCTTCCGAAATTTTCCACCAAGAACGTAATCAGAATGATCGAACTAGGCGAAAGTATTACGAATGATCCGGAATACAAGTACAACGCACGCCGTCTACGCGAACTCTTCGAAGAAGGACATCCCGCAGCCATCCTCATAAAGGATGTGATAAACAGCCTGTCGAGACAGGCAAGAGACAAACTGATTCAAAACCTCTTCATAAACGCATTTCTCACCGGAATAAACAGACGGAAAGAGATCCTCAATACCGAAGGTTGGCAGCCTCCTCAGTTCGTTGTCATAAGCCCCACGATGCGTTGCAACCTCAAATGCCCGGGATGCTACGCCGGGCTTTATCCACAGGACGAAGGGCTCCCCTTCGAGACGATCGACAGAATACTCACAGAAGGCAAAGAGCTAGGGATGTACTTCAATACGATGAGTGGCGGAGAGGTTTTCATGCGCAAAGACATCTTCGACATCTGGGAAAAACACAACGACATGTATTTCCAGATCTACACCAACGGAACGATGATTAACGAGAAGGTTGCAGACAAGCTGGCCAAGCTGGGCAACGTCGCCCCGATGATGAGCCTCGAGGGGTTCGAGGAAGCGACCGATGAAAGAAGAGGTAAGGGAACCTTCAAAAAGGTGATGAGGGCCATGGATCTTCTGAGAGAAAGGGGCCTCGTATTCGGCGCATCACTCACAGAGACGAGAGAGAATATCGAGACGCTAGCGAGCTACGACTTCGTAGATATGCTCGTCGAGAAGGGCGCCATGGTGATATGGTATTTCCAGTACATCCCAATCGGAAGGTACCCCTCGATGGATATAATGCCCACTCCGAAACAGAGAGACTGGCTGAGGAGAAGGCTCAAGGAGATCAGAGACTCGAGGCCTATCTTTATAGGTGACTTCTGGAACGACGGACCATACGTTAAAGGGTGTATCGCCGGCGGGAGAGAATACCTTCACATCAACTCCGAAGGCAACGTCGAACCATGCGTCTTTGCCCACTTCGCAGTGGACAACATAAAGAACAAGTCTCTGCGTGACGTTCTCAATTCACCGTTCATGAGAGGAATCAGAAAACTTCAGCCGTACAGGGAGAATCTGCTGACTCCATGCATGATCATCGATAATCCACATGTATTGAGGAAGGTCGTCAACGAATATCATGCAAGACCCACATGTGAAGGAGCTGAAGAAATCATAACTACATTTGCAGAGGATCTCGACAGATACGCCGAGGAGTACAAAAAATACGCCGACCCTGCATGGGAAGCCGAGTGGAAATCGACGATAGAGGAAAAAAAGAAAAAGAATATAATCTAACCTTTGATACAGATCATTGGCTTCAATCTTACAACCTTTTTGCTCACTCCGGCGGAAACCATTATATCGACTACCCTCTCTACGTTCTTGTACGCCCCGGGCGCCTCTTCGGCGGCACCGCGCCTGCTGTGCACCTTGACGATAATACCTTCTCGTTCAAGCTCACGAACGATTGATTCACCCCTATAATCCTTGAGTGCCCTTTTCCTGGATTTGAGCCTGCCGGCGCCGTGCACCGAGCTGCCAAAAGTCTCCTCCATCCCCTTCTCGGTTCCGACTAGTATATACGAATAGGTCCCCATCGTCCCCCCGACTAGAACAGGTTGTCCGACGTCGCGGTATGCCTTCGGCACCTCGGGCCTACCTTTGCCGAACGCCCTCGTAGCACCCTTTCTGTGAACGAGAAGCATCTTTTCTGTGCCATCAATCCTGTGGCGCTCGAACTTGAGGTTGTTGTGACCAACCTCATAGATGGTCTTCACTGCCTCTTCTGCCAAACCAAACTGCTCGACGAAAACTCCTCTCGTCAGAGCACCTATCACCTGCCTGTTGGCAAAGGCACAGTTGATACCAGCCTTCACGGCTGATATGTATTGCTTGCCTTCGGGGCTCCCAATGGGGGCTGCAACGAGCTCCAGCTCGGGTATGTCGATTCCATACCTACCGGTTGCCTTCTTCAATACCTTGAGATAATCGGTACCGATCTGATGCCCAAGCGCGCGGCTTCCAGTATGAATGCTTACGACGATCTGGCCTTCATGAAGACCGAACGCCTCTGCCGAGTGATCATCGTAAATCTTTTCCACGTACTGCACCTCGAGATAGTGATTGCCTGAACCCAGCGTACCTACCTGTTTGAGTTGTCTTTCCTTGGCGTGGAAGCTCACATTCCCAGGATCAGCCCCCTCTACTACTCCTCCCTCTTCTATGAATTCGAGATCTCCGGCACTGCCGTACCCTCTCTCCAAAGCAAAACGTGCACCCTTTACAAGCACCTCGTCCATCTCATTTATCGAAAGCTTCAACTTGCCAGTCGAACCAAGACCCGCGGGTATCCTTCCGAAAAGAGCCTCTGCGAGCTCCTCTTTTCTCTTCTCGACATCTTCCCTCTCGAGCTCAACCGCCATCGCCCTCACACCGCAGTTTATGTCGAAACCGACGCCCGCCATGGAAACAACCCCCGAATCGATATCGAATGCAGCCACACCCCCTATTGGGAAACCGTATCCAGGATGTATGTCGGCCATTGCAAGTGCGAAGCGCTCGATCCCGGGAAGAGTCGAAACATTCTTGAGCTGCATAAGAGCATCCCACTGCTTGCTTGCGCCCTCAGCCTGAAGAAATCTTATCGAATCGCTGTCGGCATATACCCTTGCAGCAACTTTCATCTTCCCCTCTCTCGGTATTTCCCATAAGTAGTCGTGTATCTTGCGCAACTTCACTTGAGCCATCTTTCTGCCCCGTTCATTTATCAGCAATCTTTCTGCAGATTCCGTCACATCATCCTACAGATCGACTACGCACTGTGCATACCACCCATCATCACCATTCTCCACCTTCGCTCCATAGTACGTAGCGGCCTTCACTTCATTTTCAAGCATATCGATGTTTTCATCCATAGGCAAGCCGTGCACCGCGGCTTTCAACTCCCATCCTTCTCTAACCTTCCCTATGGACTCTACATTTATCCCTGTAAAAGTCAGTCTATGAATATCAGATTCGGTGATCAACCTGTTGAGGTATTCTATCAGGAGATCGACGAGATCGGTGGCATGTACTTCGATCTCAATAACTTCCCGTGCCTATTCTGCCAACGAGACCATCTGCTGCAAGCTCGAACACCGCCAGTGCCACCTCTTCGAATGCTTCTTCGAGTGTACTCCCCCACCCAGCTATTCCCATGTCCGCGGGGTGTTCGATCGTCTTGTGGCCACGCTTCGCCATGGCTCTCCCCATATCATCTGTAATGTTGAATTCGGGAGATACACCCCCTTCAAGAAGTATCCTCCAGGTATATTACCACTATGCTCCCCAAGACCTCAAAGCTCTAT
>NATK01000064.1 GCA_002085285.1 Candidatus Latescibacteria bacterium 4484_7 | reverse complement strand
TTCAGACCTCCGTCGTCACACCAATGACATGTTCAGAATGCAGACTCGAATTCACTCTACAGATATAAAAATAGCAGAATCATACCTATAGGTCAAGGCCGACAAAAGCCATAGCAATCTGAATTGTTTTACTTCGGGCATACCTCAGAATACTCTACAAATGATAATTTATACGTTGAACTCTGCCGGTATTTAAAGTTAAATTCCCTCTAAGTTGCCGTCGAAAGAAATATTGTGGCGTTTCATTTATCAAGTGACCCTTATTCAAGACTCGATGTATCGAGCGGGAGGACCAAAAAATGACAGTAAAGGGGAAAAATAAAGATATCGGTGGATATATCGCACCAGAGAGAATCAAAAGAATAGGCATCCTTACCGGAGGCGGCGACTGCCCCGGGCTGAACGCAGTGATTCGGGGTGTCGTAAGGGCTGCAACTCTCGAGCGCGGCTGGGAGGTGTACGGAATACTCGACGGCTTTGACGGATTGCTTCGAAAAAACGCCTTTAGAAAACTCGAATCAAAGGATGTCCGCGGGCTCCAGGTTCGAGGAGGAACAATTCTCGGAACCTCGAACAGAGGCAATCCGCTTAACTACCCGGTCATGGTCAGGGGAAAAACTGTCTATAGGGATGTAACGAACGATATTGTAAGACAGATAAAGAGGCTGAAGCTCGACGTGCTCGTAACCGTCGGCGGAGACGGCACGATGAAGATTACACAGGCGATCTATGAAAAGGGTGTTCCCGTAGTCGGCGTTCCAAAGACGATCGACAACGACCTCGGAGTTACCGATGTGACTTTCGGCTTCAACAGCGCGGTGGCCTGCTCCACCGACGCACTCGACAAGTTGCACACGACGGCGGAAAGCCACCACAGGGTGCTTGTCGTCGAGGTGATGGGCAGAGACTGCGGCTGGATCGCCCTTGAAGCGGGCGTTGCCGGCGGGGCTGACGTAATTCTCATACCTGAGATTCCGTTCGATCTCGAAAAGGTCTCGGCACATATAAAGAGGAGAAAACAGACCGGCAGCAGATTCAGCATCGTCATAGTAGCCGAAGGGGCTTTCGCGAAGGGCGGGAAAAAGATCTACGAGAAAGAGCCGCAACCGGGCGGGATCCCCGGCAGACTCGGCGGTATAGGCAGGTGGGTCGCCAACGAAATCTCCAAGCGTACAAACATAGAGAGCAGGGTCGTAGTGCTGGGGCATCTGCAACGGGGGGGAAGCCCTACTACTTTCGACAGGATACTGGCAACGAGATTCGGGGTCGAGGCAGTCAACCTCATAGCCGACGGAAAGTTCGGCCAAATGGTTTGTCTGAAAGGCAGGCAGATAAAATCCGCACTCATCAAGAGTGCCGTGAAGAAACTCAAACACGTCGATCCGAATGGACAGGTAGTACAAACCGCAGAGGCTCTGGGCATTTCATTCGGGCGCAGCGATTGAGGATGGGCGGCTTCCATGCCTCACCGCCGTCTTAGTGCGCATTGTACACAAGAGCCCGAATAGGACGGCAGAATAAAAACAGACAGCCTTCCTCCGCCGCTCACATCCTCACGCAGTCTCTATGCCTGCCACGTCTTCGAGGCCGAGCTCCTTGATCGAGATCTCCCTCATACGGTACTTCTGGATCTTGCCGGTGACGGTCATGGGAAACTCTGTGACAAATTTTACATAGCGAGGGATCTTGTAATGGGCAATCTTGCCCTTACAGAATTCCTTGATCTCCTCTTCCGTCGCGCTCTCCCCCTCTTTGAGCTGAATCCAGACACAGATCTCTTCGCCGTATTTCTTGTCGGGAACCCCTACGACCTGAGCATCGCGGACTTTGGGATGCGTATAGAGGAATTCCTCTATCTCACGCGGATAGATGTTCTCGCCGCCCCTGATGATCATGTCCTTGATACGCCCCGTGATCTTGAATGTGCCGTCCTCCCTCATGAGCGCAATGTCGCCCGTGTGGATCCACCCCGCTTCGTCTATCGCCTCGCGTGTAGCCTTTTCGTTGTTGTAGTAGCCGCGCATCACCTGATAACCACGGCAGCAGAGCTCGCCCTGCTCACCTATGGGCACTATGCCTCCTGTCTCGGGATCGACGATCTTCACCTCTGTGTGCGGTATCGGGGGACCGACGGTCGATGTCCTTCTTTCAAGGGTATCGTTGTAAGGAGTCTGCGTAATGACCGGCGATGTCTCCGTCTGTCCGTATGCGATCGTAACTTCAGTCATGTGCATCAGGTCGTTGACCCTCTTCATCACCTCTACCGGGCAAGGGGCTCCGGCCATGATACCGGTCCTCAGACTCGTAAGGTCGAAGCGGCCGAACTCCGGATGCTCGAGCTCTGCGATAAACATCGTGGGAACGCCGTTCAGAGCGGTACACTTCTCTCTCTCAACGGCCTCCAATACTGCGAGAGGATCGAAGTATTCGCTGGGGATCACCATTGTAGCCCCGTGAGTAACACAGGCGAGATTTGACAGAACCATGCCGAAGCAGTGGTAGAAGGGCACGGGGATACAAAGCCTGTCCTTGTCAGTAAAACGCATCGCCTCCCCGACGAAGAATCCGTTGTTCAGGATATTGTGGTGTGTGAGGCTCGCCCCCTTGGGCAGCCCCGTAGTTCCCGACGTGTACTGGATGTTGATCACATCGTCGAAGTCACAGGTATCTCCCATCGAAACAACCTCTTTGTCCGAGACGTTCGAGCCGAGCTCGAGAAATTCCTTCCAGGTGAACATGCCGGGCTTCTTCTCGTCTCCGATGAGGATGATGTTCTTGAGAAGAGGCAGCCCCTTCGAATCTACCTTTCCAGGCTCGCTCTCCTTCGCTTCGGGGACGACCTCATAAACCATATCAACATAGTTGGAGCTCTTGAAACTGGGTATGAGTATCAGCGTCTGACTCTCCGAGTTCTCGAGGCCGTACCTGAGTTCATGAGTCCTGTATGCGGGGTTCACCGTGACCAGGATCGCTCCAATGAGCGATGTGGCAAACTGCGTTATCACCCATTCGGGATGATTCGTCGCCCAGATCGCCACCCTGTCACCCTTTTTGACCCCCAGCGCAACGAGTCCCTTCGCAGCCTTTAGGCACACCTCAAAGAATTCCTTGTACGTGTAGCGTTCGTTACGTGGGACAAAAACAAGCGCTTCGCTGTCAGGGTGTGTGGCTGCTATACGCTCGAGCATGTGACCGATCGTCTCTCCGATGAGAGGCTTCTCAGAACCCGTGTATGCATAGCTCAATCCACGGCCCACTTTCATTACATTTCCCAAAACACCTATTTCGGTAGATCCCGCCGCTTCGCCGGCTACACCGGAATCTCTTTTGTCGTCCGTTCCATTTTTGACATTTTCTTCATCCATCAGAAATCATCCCTTTCCGATACCGATTAAATCTTTCAAATAGATACGCCCAGGCAAATGCTCCTCTGCTATTCGCCCTTCCGGGCCTTTCTGTACGCATCCCATTCGCGCTTCTTCAGTTCGCCGCGGCGTATCTTGCCGCTCACAGTCTTGGGAAGCTCCTTCACGTACTCAATCGCGCGCGGGTATTTATAAGGAGCTGTAACATTCTTTACGTAGTCCTGAAGCTCCTTCGTCAGCTCGTCGCTCGGCTGATAATCCTCGGCCAGTATGACGAATGCCTTCACTATTTCGCCGCGCACCTCATCCGGAGCTGCGATCACGGCAGCCTCCATGACGGCCGGGTGCTCGATCAATGCGCTCTCGACCTCGAACGGCCCTATGCGATAACCGGACGATAGAATCACATCGTCGGCTCGGCCGACGAACCAGAAATATCCGTCCTCGTCCTTGTACGCCTTGTCGCCCGTATAGTAATAGTCGCCCTGGAAAACCTTTTCCGTCTCCTCGGGCTTCTTCCAGTACTCCTTGAACAGACCCACAGGACGTTCCGGCTTGACCTTGACCACCACGTATCCCTCTTCTCCAGGAGGAACCTCCTTGCCCTCATCATCGACGACGGTCAGATCGAATCCAGGAGTTGGAAGACCCATCGAGCCTATCTTAACGGGCATGCAACGATAGTTGGCGCAGAGGTTCACGGTCTCCGTCTGGCCGTAGCCGTCGTATATCTTCAGCCCCGTTGCCTCCTCCCAGACCCTTATGACCTCGGGGTTGAGCGGTTCGCCCGCGCTCATGCAGTGTCTCAGCGACGAGAGATCATAGTCGTCGAGGGGAAGCTGAACGAACATCCGGTAAGCAGTAGGCGGAGCGCAGAACGTCGTGATTCCGTGCTTCTCTATGAGCTTCAATGTCAACTTTGCGTCGAACTTGCCGCGCGTATAGTGATTGAACACCGCAGCGCCTATGGTCCATTGGCCGAACAGGCTACCCCAAGCAGCCTTCGCCCATCCTGTGTCAGTGACCGTCCAATGTAGATCGGTCGGCTTGAGATCCTGCCAGAATGTCGCCGTTATCCTGTGGCCTATAGCATAGGACGCCTGAGTGTGAAGCACCATCTTCGGGTAAGAAACGGTGCCCGAGGTGAAATAGAGGAGCATCGTATCGTCGCTTCTCGTCTTTTCAACATCATCGAGATAGGGCGACGCCTTGTCCATCTCCTCTTCCCACGATAGCCAGCCGCGCCTGTGCCCCGTGGTGAGCATTAGGAACTTGAGCGAAGGGCACTTGTCCATATCGGCCTCGATCTTCGGTGCGTCCTGAATGTCGGTGACAACCCCCACCGCCTCGGCCTCGTTTATTCGGTACCTGATATCTCTCGACGTCAAGAGTGTCGTCGAGGGGATGGGAATCACGCCAAGCTTTATCATCCCTATCATCGCAACGTACCACTGGTACATCCAGGGCAGCATGACAAGCACGCGGTCACCCTTCTTGATACCGTTCGCTCTTAGGATATTGGCGAACTTGTTCGACAGAATCTTTATCTCGTGAAACGTGAACTTGTCGAGTTTTTCGCCCATCTCGCCTGCTATGGCGAGAGCGAGCTTTGTACGATCCTCGGCCCACCTGTCCACCACATCGAACCCGAAGTTGAAATACTCGGGCACCTCGAGCTTGAACTCTTTCCTCGCCTTCTCGTAATCGGTCATGTTGGGGGACGGAAGAACCTTCTCACTCTTGCTCTTCTTCTTGCTCATCTGAATCACTCCTTTTTATTAACACCTATGAAATAAACGTGATACGGCGATTAAATATTCGGCCGCTTTTCCGCGCACGGAGCCGTTTATTAACATGTAAAATAAGCAAATAGTAGATTGTGGGCAAGCCCATTTTGAATAAAAGTCCATGGGCGGTGCCTGTGCTGTCCATAGTGCTCCGAAGGTGAACCGGTTATGCTTTACTTAGTGAAAAGATTCTTGACTCGTACCATATGCAATTTTACAATTCTATTGGAAAATCACCCGATATCCCTGTAAAAAGAGGCGCTTCATGCTCCTTTCTGATAATGACGCTTTTCGTCTGCAGAGCATATCAATCAATCGGCATAGGTCGGTCACTATTGCATTCGTGGCGGCCCTGGTACTTATATCGTTATCCATGACGGCATTGGGTGAGGAGGCCTGTTCAACCCAATCGAATTCGATTGTCGTCGACAAAGCAAAGGGCGCAGCCCCTTCAAACAGCCTGGGGCAACCTTGCAAAGCGACGATGAAGCTGAACAGATCCTTTGGAATCAGCAACCTGCCATGGAGGGATTTCGATCTCTCCTTTAGATGGTGGAAAGGCAAAGGCCGCGGAGGAGAGATTGCCGTTGCCAACTTCACGTTGAAACTCGACGACCTCGATAGAAACCTCTATCACATCTCGTTCCCCGAGTTGAGGATCGTTGCGCTCTGGAGGAGCGCCTCGGGAGCACTCGACGGCCTGCTTACGATCAAGGGCCTTGGAATAGGATTGGGCTTCACCGGCACATCGAAAGACTATTACGGCAAAGGGATCCCGTACTCAGACGAGCTTTTCGGGAGCGTCTCGATCTACCTCGTTTACGGCTTCGAGCATTACTTCCTGTCGAGATATCCAGGTATCTGCTATTCAGTGGAGGGTGACTTCTACTTACGCGGCAACTTCTGGTCGAATTCGAACTATCAATTCAGCGACGAAGACAAATTTTCAATGGGCATAGTGCCGAGATTTTTCTTAAGGTATTATTTTTGATGAATGATGAGCCAAAGGAGGAAAGAAATCATGAGGTCATTCGCTTCGTTTTTTTCACTGATCCTTCTACTCGCCTCTTCGTGTCTCTATGCGGCCGCGCCCCCCGATGGGGCATCGGGCGATTACGGTGCGGGGCGTTTGTCTATCGGTCTCAACGACCTCCCGTGGCACGCCAACAGGGTTTCCCTGAGATGGTGGAACGACAATAACCGGGGCAAGGAGCTGAACATCAATGAAATATCGTTGGCGTACAACTACTACCCCGATGATGATTATTCTATTATGATAAACACGCAGGAACTCTCCCTTTACTTTTTGCGCAGGGATCCTCTCTCCGTCGCATATGGCATGTATTTTGTCAAGGGAGTTGGGCTCGGCCTTGGATTCAAAGGAAGGTTCAGCAGAGAGACCCTTTACGAAGGCGTCGTGATGAAAAGCAGCAGCTTCTCGATTCCCCTGACAATCCATTTCCCATTCGGCATAGAACATTTCTTCTGGAATAGATGCAAGAATATAAGCTATTCGATAGATGCAGACATCCACGCGACCATACAATACAACTATGAAAAAAACAATGTAGTCACGAGACACATCTATACCTCGTTCGGTGTGGCGTCGAAATTTTTTCTCAGATTCTACTTCTGATGCGGCTCGATCAAAGATGGTGTTGCAACCTTCTGAATACCGACCCCCTAGAATATGAACCTCACCCCAAAACCGCCGTTTACGTCCGAAGACGTCTCGGGGATTACGTCCATGATGGGTGCCACTTCGAAAAAGAGGCTCACCGGTGCATCTTCGAATATGTACTCCGTGCCGATCACGATCCTAAGACCCGCCCTCGAGTCTTCGCCCTCGAAACGAACCCTTCCACCGACCCCAAAGTAAAGAGGCATCTGCCCCGTCGATATCTCGAAGAGGTCGAAGTTGTGAATGATATAGTCCGCGTGGAGATGGATGTGCCCTCCCTTGCCGAAAGACCAGGCAACACCTGCATCGACGGCAGAGTTGAGCCCGGTCCAGAGCTTTCCCGAAAAACCGGTCGGTTCGCCGAGTATGATGCCTCCCTCGAACGAGCCCGGCCCGACCCTCTGGACATTGGCGCTCATTGAAACAGATGAAAAGCAGACGACGATCGCAGCGTTAACCAAAAACAGTATGCCTGCAGCTTTTATGGCTCTCGACGAAATGGGCGATCGGCCGATACGCTCCCTTTCAAGAACGATTCTACTCAAAGCCGCCTCCGATCCGATTTGCTATGCACGACGACCTACTCTCAGTCTCTCCATGGATTTAACACGAATCTATGAGTCGGAGCAAGCAAAATCGCGAGAGAAAGGGCAAGAAACAGCGAGTCTTCGGCCAATTTTCTCCAGGCGAATGTTGCACCGAATCCGCAGCCGCAATCGAAGTAAACCTTGAAGAATGGAATTCCCTCATCGGCCATGATTCCGTGCGTCCTTAATGCGACCGCGATGATGAAGACCGTGTTCAGAGCGACGAGGAGCAGACAGGAGCCTCTGATGAAGAAACCTGCAAGGAGACATAGACCCGTTATCAGCTCGACCCATGGAAGAACTATCGCCATGATGTAAAGCGGCGTTCCAATGTCGAGTATGTGGTACATGCGGATCTCGTCGGCGAAGGCGAGCGGCTTGCCGATCTTTTGAAGAGCCGCATAGATGAATACCGCTGCAAG
>NATK01000160.1 GCA_002085285.1 Candidatus Latescibacteria bacterium 4484_7 | reverse complement strand
TATAATAGGCCTCGGTCACAGCAGGAACCTGGGGCACATAATGCTTGGTTTCACGATGCCTTACGTCAAACACGTCAGCGTGGACGAGGCAAATGCAGTGAAGATCATATACAATCTTCCGCCAATCATTGATTTCAACTCTTTTCTGGATGACTGAATGGCTGTCATCTTGTCGCTTTAAAGATGTGGTGCCGGTAGCAAGACTGCCATATTGGCATTTAGCTGGATTGGCTTTAATTTTACAATTTTCGGTTTATTTCTTAACGTGTTGAATGATTGTTAGTTACACCGATACGAACCTTTTTGTCGCGATGGCACGAATGGTGCGTATATAGTGGGATGATTGATTCAAGATTTCTGAAAAGGAGTGATTTATATGGTAAATTTGAATAGATTCACGGTAAAGGCTCAGGAGGCGATTGCGGCGGCTCAGGAGGAGGCGTTCAGGAGGAATCATACCGAGATGACACCGCTGCATCTGCTCGATGTGCTCTTGAAACAGGAAGGCGGCGTAGTTCCTCCCATTTTGGAGAAGATGGGCATCGGTCTGTCCGGACTCGAAGAAGATATATCGAAGGGATTGGAGGCACTTCCTCGAATCACCAAGGGGATCTCTCAAGCAGGTGCTTCTGTTGATCTGCAAGAGGTGATAAAGAAGGCGTTCGAGGAAGCGGACAACCTGAAGGACGAATACGTCAGCACGGAGCATCTGCTTCTCGCCACGGTTGAAGTGGGCGGTGAGGCAGGCAAGATTCTCAAGAAGCACGGTGTCTCGAGGGATTCACTGCTCAAGGCGCTTCTTGGGGTGAGAGGTTCCCAGAGGGTGACCGATCAGAACCCCGAGAACAAGTACAGGGCGCTCGAGAGGTTTACCAAGGACTTCGTGCAATTGGCGAGGCAAGGTAAACTCGATCCCGTGATAGGCCGAGACGAGGAGATCCGACGTGTGAGTCAGGTTCTGACGAGGCGTACAAAAAACAATCCCGTCCTGATAGGTGAACCGGGTGTCGGCAAGACCGCCATCGTCGAAGGCCTCGCTCAGAGGATAGCTTCGGGAGATGTTCCGGAAAGCCTGAAGAACAAACGGCTGCTCGGGCTCGATATGGGCTCGATCGTTGCAGGGACGAAGTTCCGGGGTGAGTTCGAGGAGAGGTTCAAAGCCCTTCTCAAAGAGATAACAGATGCTGAGGGAGAAATAATCCTCTTCATCGACGAGCTTCACACGCTGGTTGGAGCCGGTGCGGCTGAAGGTGCGGTCGATGCTTCCAACATGATCAAGCCGGCGCTTGCAAGGGGTGAACTGAGGTGTGTCGGAGCGACGACACTCGACGAGTACCGAAAATATATCGAGAAGGATGCAGCCCTCGAGAGAAGGTTCCAAATAGTAATGGTGAGGGAACCTACCGTTGAGGAGACAATAGCGATTCTGAGGGGACTCAAGGAAAAGTACGAGGTCCATCACGGTGTCCGCATAGAGGATTCTGCGCTTATAGCAGCGGCGAAGCTCTCTCATCGGTACATAACTGGCAGGTACCTGCCAGATAAGGCGATCGATCTCATAGACGAGGCGGCGAGCCGTCTGCGTCTCGAGATAGACAGCGTCCCGATAGAGCTCGCCGAGATTCAGGACAAGATAACGCAGCTCGAGATAGAGAAGAAGGCACTCGAGAAAGAGAAGAATAAGAAAGAGGTAAAGAAGAGGCTTGACGATATCGTATCGAGGCTCGCTCAACTCGAGGAAGAGGCCTCTGGTCTCAGGGCCAAATGGGAAAACGAAAAGGGTATCGTTCAGGCAATAAGGGAACTGCAGGAGCAGCTCGACAAGGCGAAGACCGAGGAACAAATCGCCCAGCGTGAGGGAAACCTCGAAAAGGTTGCTGAGCTTAGATACGGCAGGATAGTGGAACTCGAGAAGAGCCTGGAAGAGAAGAGAGAGCTCCTTGCGAAGATTCGCAAATCGGGCGGAGGACTCCTCAAGGAGGAGGTCACAGCAAATGGACGGGCATACCTGTCTCGAGAATGCTGGAAGAGGAGAAGGAGAAGATCCTTCATCTGGAGGAACGCCTTGCACGCAGAGTCGTGGGTCAGAAAGAGGCGATCGAGGCGGTGAGCAACTCCGTGCGCCGCTCGAGAGCAGGCCTTCACAATCCCGACCAACCGCTCGGCTCTTTCATTTTCCTCGGCCCGACAGGTGTGGGAAAGACCGAACTTGCAAAGGCTCTTGCGGAGGTGTTGTTCGACGATGAGAACAACATCGTGAGAATAGACATGTCTGAATACATGGAAAAGCATGCCGTCTCGAAGCTTCTCGGTGCACCTCCGGGATATGTCGGTTACGAAGAGGGCGGATACCTGACGGAAGCGGTGCGTAGGAATCCGTATTCAGTGGTGCTCTTCGATGAGATAGAGAAGGCGCATCCCGATGTTTTCAACGTTCTCCTGCAGCTCCTCGACGACGGTCGATTGACTGATTCCCAGGGTCGGACTGTAGATTTTCGCAATACGATCGTGATAATGACTTCCAATCTTGGAAGTCAGA
Source organism: Candidatus Latescibacteria bacterium 4484_7 (assembly GCA_002085285.1). GTDB lineage: Bacteria > Krumholzibacteriota > Krumholzibacteriia > Krumholzibacteriales > Krumholzibacteriaceae > 4484-7. Next base: position 3,735 of record NATK01000160.1, on the reverse strand, counting down.
TACTCAAGGAGCGCGATTCGCTGAGCGAAGAGGAACTCTCGAGAAGGATGATGGATGCATTGAGGAGTTTCTTCAAACCGGAGTTTCTCAATCGAGTCGACGAGATCATCATATTCCACTCGTTGAACCGTGAGGATATACTGAGAATAGTTGAATTGCAGGTGAGTGAGATAAACGAACGCCTCAAGGAGAGAAACATCACCCTCGAGGTGACCGACGCCGCAAAGAATGTGCTCGGGGCGCCTCTAGCGATCTGTCGCACTGAGGCGCCCTCGTTCTCTGTATTTTCAGGTGGTGACTTGCGTGTTTCTCTGAAAGATCATTTCGGAATTTCCGCTGAGCCATTTGAAATTCGAGTAAATCTCATTTTCCGGGTCCATCATACCGCTCGAATCAAGGGCGAATATGATCTCCAGCACACCTGTCTCTATGGAATATTCAGGTTCGAACTCGAACGTTTCTTTGATTCTCGAAAAGTCGACACGGTAGTTTCTCTTGTCCACTGCTTCCTGCACGATCTCCATATCGATGCCCGGTATGACTGACTGAATCGTTTTGCCCAATTCGAGAATTGTTTTGTTCAGATGGTTTGCCCCCACGTTGAATATCTTTTTCCCACCGTTTTCTTTCTCGATAGCCGATATGATCGCCTCTGCGGCGTCGCTCACGTGGAGAAGCGGCCTCCACTGCGAACCGCCCCTGACCTTTATCTTTCCATACTTCCAGGCGTGTGCCGCCATCGTGTTGACGACAAGGTCGAATCTCGGCCTTCTCGAGTATCCGAAAAGTGTAGAGAAACGTAATACGATGGGTTTCGGTCCAGGGCCGTCCGACAGTTCGCTCAGAAGTATCTTTTCCCCTTCAACTTTGCTTTTCGCATACAACGAGAGAGGCCTTAGAGGTGCTTCTTCGTTCACGATGTCACTTCCGTTCTGGCCATAGTTGCTGCACGTAGAAGCCTGAATCATCTTCTTTACATGGTGTCTCTTCGCCATCGCGGCTATTCTGCCTATCGATTCGGTGTTAATCTCCCACGTAGTGTCCGGATCGACCATGCAGGCTTCGTCGCCAACGATGGCTGCGAGATTCACGACGATGTCGTGCCCTTTCATCACGGCTTCGAGGAGCTCGAGGTCCCTGATGTCTCCTTCGAACACCCTGAGAGCTTCGTTGCCTTCGATCTCTTTCAGGGAGTTTTTCCCGTAGATGAATCTGTCGTAGACACTGACCATGTAGCCTTTGCTGAGGAGCTTGGCGGTTAGTGTCGAGCCGAGATATCCACCTCCACCTATGACGAGCACCTTTTCGCTGTGCAATACCCTCGATCCAAAGAGAATCTCGTTTAGATCGGTTCTCCTCTCCAGTATCAGGGGGTCAGAGCAGCTTTTTTCACCAGAGTCCTTAGATTCGACGAGTTCTGTATCCCGATGTTCGTTCACCATTGTTTCGAGTGATTTGTCATTGCCTATCTTGCCTCTTTTCATCGTCAGCTCCTCTCTTTGCCCGTTGCATTTTCATGGATTTCGGTGATTACGTCTGCGATTCTGTTTATGCCTTCTCTTTTCAGCCTGCTGTATAGGGGGATCGTGAGCACATGGGTGGAGAGCCATTCCGTCTTTTCAAGGCTCGTAGACCTCTTGGGCAGGTCTCTGTACGCCGTTTGCCAGTGAAGAGGCGGATAGAAGTACTTCTTTGTGTTAATATTCTCTTTGAGGAGGAGCTCGTACAGCTCGTCTCTTGAGAGCCCGAATTCCCCGGGTTCTACGGCAATTGTGAAGTCCTTGAAAGAGTGCTGGTTGCCTTTGGCGACGTGCTGGAAATGAATGCCGGGAATCCTGCCGAGCTTTGAACGGTAGATCTCGGCGAGCGATTCGCGGGCCGCGATCTCGCTGTCCACGAGAGAAAGCCCCTCAACGGCTATAGCTGCACTCAACTCGTTCATCCGTGCGTTGAGCCCGGGCATGAAGCAGTCGTAATTACCGCTGTCACCATAGTTTCTGAGGAGTCGAAGCCTTTGGGCAAGCGAGGCATCGTTGGTAGCAACGAGCCCGCCTTCGCCCCCGGTGAGTAGCTTTGTCGGGCTAAGGCTGAACACCTCGGCGGTGCCGAATCCACCGACCCTCTTAGCTCCGACACTTGCTCCGAACGCGTGAGCCGCATCGAAGATAAGAGGTACATTGATATCTCTTGCTATCTTTTCCAACGCTTCCACGTCGGCGGGATTTCCGAAGATATGAACTGCGAGGATTGCACCTGTGTCGGGCGAGATTGCATCCTTTATCGATTCGACGGAAATATTCCAGGTGTTTTCGTCTATATCGACGAAAACAGGTCTTGCACCTGCCCAGTACACGGCATGTCCTGTGGCCGAAAATGTGAAACTCGGAACAATAACCTCGCCCTCGATACCGAGAGCCTTCATGGTCAGTATGAGCCCAAGGGTACATGACGACATTGCAACGGCCTCTTCGACGTTCAGGTACGAGGCGGCCCTTCGCTCGAACTCCCTCACTGTGTTCGAGTTCGTTATCATTCTCGAGCTGTCTCGAGCTGTAGATCTCTTGGAATCTATCCCTCAACGGTTCCCACGAGGGAAGGTTTGGGTCGATGATCGCAACCGGTTTGTCGAAGGCAGGTGCCTTCACCTCCGCTTTCGCTTCGGCTTTCTTTTCTGCACTTCTCGTTAAAGTACTGGCCATTTCGCTCTCCCTTCTACCTTTCACTCTGAACGATTGGTTCTCTTTCGTATCCTTCGCTCTTCGGCTCGACGATCTCACCCGTCAGCACGTTCGTTCTCGTATCCAAGGCTCTTTGCCATTCTTGCTATCCACGATCTTGTTTCTCCGTCGTGAGCCGCTATGCAAAGTCCCTCTATGCCGAATTTCCTCAGCTTCGGAAGGTCTGTGCCTGTTCCTATTACCTTCAAGCCCGATATGTCGATGTCCTTAGATATCGGATCGTCGTCTATGAATCCTATCGTTTCTACTGCACAGCTCTGCATCAGGATCTCTGCTGCAAGGGCGCCCAGCGCACCAGAACCATATATGACGATTTCCATCTCTTCCCTCCGATCATGCCTTTTCGTAACGATGATTTCTCAATCATTTTCGAAAGATCGGCGATTCTCTTTAGCGAATAATGAATGGTGGGAAAAGATTTCACCGCCAAGGGGCATAATGAGGAAACAGTTGCCTATCTACACGTCCGTTAATAGAGGCGGCCGTCAGGAGGTCATTCATAGAATCTATATAACTGCCGTATTCACAAGGAGTTATAATGAGATTTTCTGCTTTGTCGAATTCCTTCTGGAGGGAATGAAAATTGTAAGAGAAATAGAGGAATTGGAGATTACAAGCTTAAAGGTGGTGGAAGTGAAAAGGATATACTGTTTGAATATTGCGATTCTTCTGCTTTTCTCCGCGAGTCTGTTCGCTCAGACTCCGGAACAGAAAAAGCTGCTCGATGAGTATCTGAAAGAAAAGAGCGGACCGGCAAAAAGCATAAACAAGGTCCAGCCAACTCATGTGGACATCTTCGATAACAAGCAGATAAAGGTCCCCCCTCGAGCCGATAAGGGAGTCGGAGAAGCTAAGGGCGACAGGGAGACCAGGCCGCCGCGGCTCAAAAGATTCGGTCTCGAGTTATTTGCGCATCCGCCGGAATCGTTCGTAGCATCTACCGAGGTCCCCGTACCTCCCGATTACGTCCTCGGGCCTGGAGATCACATCATCGTGA
>NATK01000063.1 GCA_002085285.1 Candidatus Latescibacteria bacterium 4484_7 | reverse complement strand
AGCCCGCCCTCTTCTCAAGCCATCCAAGAATCTCATCGTCCAGAGGAAAGAATGAAGCTATCGCACCCATCTCAGTTGCCATGCTCGCTATCGTTATCCTGGCCGAGAGGCTCAAACCATCGACCCCGTCACCCGTGAACTCGATAGCCCTTCCGAGAGCTCCGGCTGAGCCGAGCTGCCCAATGACCGCTAGAGTCACGTCCTTTGCCGATACGGGAAACGAATAGGAACCCGTGAGAACGATCTCGATCGTCTCCGGTACCTCGAACCAGTTTCTGCCCCGGGCAAAGATATAGGCGATATCCTTGTCACCCATCCCCTGGCCAAAGCAGCCCACGGCACCGAGGATATTGAAATGGCTGTCAGTGCCGACTACGATTCGCCCGGGCAGAGCCAGCGATCTCTCCATCGCTACATGTGAACCTATCCCCGCCCTAACGTCGAATACCCTTACGCCCGTCTCGCGGGCGAAATTACGGCAGATCTGCTGATTCTCGGCATAGCCTATATCGCGAGCTGGAACATTCGTATCGAAGGTAAAAAATGTTTTGTCAGGGTCATCAACGTATGGAGGCTCGAAATACCGCTTGAGATTCTTTACAACACTCGCACCTCCGAAATCTCTGGCACTTCTGACATCGACTTCGATCCACGCATAGTCACCCGCCGCGAGATCCTTGCCCGCATGCCTGGAGAGAATTTTCTCTATTATTGTCTTGCCCGTTTCGATCACCCCCATTGAAATATTACCATGACGGAGCGCTAATTATTAAAGTTTTCTTGCAACCTCTTCCGCCACTTCGAGCGTAGAGTTTGAACCGCCCATGTCGTAAGTTCTGACCCTCCCCTCCTCTATGACGGAGGCAACTGCATTCTCGAGCCTCGCTGCCATATCGGTTTCCCCAAGCCATTCAAGCATGAGCTTCGTCGCGAGAAGCATAGCCATGGGATTCACCTTGTATTGCCCGGCGTACTTCGGAGCGGAGCCGTGTGTCGGTTCGAATACGGCGTAGTCATCTCCGATGTTCGCGGAAGAGGCGAATCCGAGACCGCCTACAAGCTGCGCCGACAGGTCGCTTATGATGTCTCCGAACATATTGGACGAAACCAGCACACTGTAATTCTCAGGATTCTTAACAAGCCACATGCACATTGCATCAACATTGGTTTCCCAGAGTTCGATGCCGGGGTACTCCTTTGCGATCTCCCTTGCTATACGCACCATCATTCCACTCGTCTCTCTTATGACGTTTGGCTTTTCAACCACGGTGACACTTGGGCGACCCGTTTTCTTCGCATATTCGAAGGCATCCCTCACGATCCTCGTACACCCCTTCTTCGTGAAAATACGCAAGCTCATCGCAACGTCCTCTTCGCTCATAGCTGCAAAGCGCTCAAATTTCTTGTGCTTCTCTTTGAGCATGTCCATCAGGTCGCGCGGAGTCGGATTGAATTCGACACCTGAATAGAGACCCTCGGTATTCTCCCTGAAGATAACGAGATCGATATTGTCTTTGTAGTTCAAAGGGTTCCCCTTGTACGCCTTGCAGGGACGAAGGTTCGTATGAAGGTCGAACATCTGTCTCAACCTCACGATCGGGCTAGAATAGACGAGCCCTTTACCCTGTAGTGATGGATCCAATTCCTTGGCTGCCTCGTCCTTTGGCTTCGACGTAATTGCACCGAATAGGGCGCAGTCGGTATTATTGAGCAGCTCGATCGTCCTCTGTGGAAGCGGATCACCTTCACTCTTCCAGAACTCCCACCCGATATCGCCGTGAATATATTCGGCCTCGAGTTTCAATGTGTCGAGGACTATCTTAGCCGCCTCCATCACATCGATACCCACTCCGTCACCTGGAAGCCATGCGATCTTGTACATCACTCCTCCTTTTACTCACGAAAAGGCAGTGAAAGAGGCCATCATCAAAATCAACAGCCTCTTTCTCAGCGAAGTTATCTTTGAAATAATCACTCATCCGGTAATTCAACGAACCCATTCTTTTGCAGGAATTGGAACTCGTCTCTCGCTTTCTTGATCGTTCTCTCCGCCTTTGCGAAGAGATCGTTCCAGCTCATGTCTATTCTCGCAACTCCCTGCTCTATTGCCATCCTTCCCACAGAGGCCGCCTCACGCGGATATACCTCCCATTCGTCCATCGTGGGGATCAGGTAGTCCTCGTGCATTCCCTTGTCCTCAGCGACCTTGGCAAGCTCTTTCGCTGCAGCAATGCACATCTCGTCTGTGATCGTCTTCGCCATGACGTCGAGAGTGCCCCTGAAGATACCGGGGAATCCGAGGGAGTTGTTAACCTGATTGGGGAAATCGCTCCTGCCGGTCGCAACGATTCGGGCACCTGCTTCCTTAGCATCCCACGGCCAGATCTCGGGCACCGGATTCGCACAGACGAATACGATGGCATCCTTCGCCATCCTCTTGATCCATTCCTTCTTTATCGTATCTGGTCCCTGTTTCGAGAGGGCTATGAGCACATCCGCCCCGTCCATCGCCTCCGGCACTCCACCGGTTCTCCCTTCGGCGTTCGTTTCCTGAGCCATCTCCCATTTCTCTTTGTACTTGTCCTTCAATTCCTCCTCACGCCCCTTGTGGAGGATCCCCTTGCTGTCGCACATAATAATATTGCCAGCCGAAACACCTGCGATGATGATCATCTTCGCGATCCGGATATTCGCCGCACCGGCGCCGACCATTGCAACCTTAACCTTCGACATGTCCTTGCCGACGATCTTCAGTGCGTTAATCAAGCCAGCCAATGTAACGGCGGCAGTCCCCTGCTGATCGTCGTGCCATACCGGGATACCCGCTTCCTTCCTCAGAGTATCGAGAACATGGAAACATTTGGGCTGAGAAATGTCCTCGAGATTCACACCTCCGAATGTGGGCTCGAGGATTCTCACCGTTCTTATGATTTCTTCGGGGTCTTTCGTGTTGAGCATGATGGGGAAAGCATCCACTCCCCCGAGGTACTTGAAAAGAAGCGCCTTGCCCTCCATGACGGGCAAACCCGCCTCAGGTCCGATGTCGCCGAGACCCAGCACCCTCGTACCGTCCGAGATCACTGCGACAAAGTTCGCCTTGTTCGTATGTTCGAAAACCTTCTCTGGGTTGTCCCTGATGTCGAGACACGGCTTGGCTACTCCAGGAGTATACCATATAGCGAAGTCATCCATACTTCTGATACACGCCTTGGGCATGATCTCGATCTTACCCTTGTAGAAAGGATGCAGTCTCATTGCGTCTTTGCCAGGCTGCTCTGCCTTCTTGACTAGCTCCTCGTTGGAAAGTTCTTCAGAACTCATAGCTGAAAACCTCCTGACGGTCTCATGATAACACCACTCGCATTGATTGTCGATTGTTCAAAGATAGGTGAGTTGCAAGGAGAAAAGAAAAACCCAGAATGATCTGATACAGACAAAGCTATTTCCCTTTGGCTAAAAGTTCCTCGCCCTTTTTCAAGCCTGTCTCGAATGCCTTCATGTTCAGTTCTTCGGTCCCCTTAGGCACCCTTTTGAGGATTGCCTTTCTCATCGCCTCTTCCGTTACGATGCCGGAAATCTTTGTAATAATACCCAGGGCCACAATGTTCGTTACCACCGCTTTTCCCACTTCCTCTATCGCCAGGCGGATTATCGGCACAGCATAAACTTTGAAATCACCCCTGGGCAACTCCTTCACTGCATCGGAATCGACGATGAGGATTCCACTTTTCTTCAGATCATGTGAATATTTCGTGCACGATTCCTGAGTTAGCGCAAGAAGAAGGTCGACCTGAATAGCCTTTGGATAATCTATTTCGTTGTCACTGATCACTACCTCGGCCTTGCTTGCCCCACCTCTCGCCTCGGGACCGTAGCTTTGAGTCTGAACGGCGTTGTGGCCGTCAAAGATAGCTGCCGCCTCTGCTATGATCTTGCCGCCGAGTATCAAACCCTGACCACCTGAACCGCTGAGGCGTATTTCGTATCTCTCTATCACTTCTTCTCCTTGAGTCTTTCTATCAAAGCTTCGTATTCGCTGGAGAACTCGGGCTTCTCCTCATCGTATAGAACACCCGTCTCAACCATACCCTTACGTTCTTCCTCACTCATCTTCTCGTACTTCGTAATGGAAACGGTGTGATCCCGCAGCCATTCCATCAATGTGACCGGGTGTGCCATCTTGTTCCTTCTGCCGTAAGCGGTCGGGCAGGGAGAAAGAATCTCGACAACGGAAAATCCTTTCTTTTGCAAAGCCTTCGCTATGAGTTTCTCGAGCTGCGTGGCATGGTAAACATCACCTCTTGCAACGAAAGACGCCCCCGCCGCTTCGGCCAATCCTGAGATATTGAATGAATTCTCAAGGGCACCATAGGGAGCGGTCGATGCCTTGTCGCCGCGGGGAGTAGTCGGAGAGACCTGCCCACCAGTCATGCCATATATGTAATTGTTGTAGAGGAGCACAGTGAGATCTATATTTCTTCTCGCCGCATGGATGTAGTGGTTGCCCCCAATAGCCGTTGCATCTCCGTCACCCGTAACCACTATCACGTGGAGTTTGGGATTGGCGAGTTTGACTCCCGTGGCAAAGGCAATGGCTCTTCCGTGAGTCGTATGAAGCGTGTTTAGATCGACATAACCGGGTGTACGACTCGAACATCCTATCCCCGAGACCATCACCGTTTCATCCTTGCTGAATTCGAGTTTCTTCAACGCCCTTATGAGACTCTTCAAAACGATCCCATCGCCGCATCCTGAACACCAGATGTGCGGAAAGTTTCTAGTTCTTATATATTCGAGGTAGTCGAACAATCAAACGACCTCCTTGATCTTCTCTTTGATCTGCACCGGTGGAATCGGGTTGCCGTCCACCCTGTTCACACCGATGACTTCGGCCTGGTTTCTGACACCGAGCTCGACTTCCCTGGCCATCTGACCGAGGTTCATCTCGGGAACGATGATCGCCTTTACCGATTTCGCCGCTTCGAGGATCACATCATACGGGAAGGGCCAGAGAACCGTCGTAGTTATAAGACCAACCTTGATGCCCATCTCCCTCGAATCCTTGACAGCACGAAGCGCTGCCCTTGCAACAGAGCCATATGCGAACACAGCGACTTCGGCGTCATCCATCATAAATGTCTTGTACTGTATTATATCGTCTCTGTGTTTTTCGATCTTCCCGGAAAGACGGATTATCTGTTTCTCTATTTTTTCGGGGTCGTTCGTCGGGAAGCCGGTTTCGTCATGTACGAGCCCGGTTACGTTGTACCTGTAACCTGTACCGAATGTAGCCAGCACCGGAATCAGGTCTTCTGTTTCTCTATACGGCAGATATTCTTCGGGAGGAACCTCTGGTTGTTTCCTATTAACGATTTCCACCGAATCCTTCGGAGGAAGAACGACCTTCTCAGTTGAATGCCCCACGATTTCATCGAGAAGCAGAACTACCGGGGTCATGTATTTTTCTGAGAGGTTGAAAGCCCTTATCGTCTGTTCAAATGTCTCTTGGGCCGATGATGCAGTCAGAACTATGATCGAATGGTCTCCGTGCCTTCCCCATCTCGCCTGCTGGACATCCATCTGAGCCGGCAGGGTCGGCATCCCTGTACTCGGGCCGCCCCTCTGCACATCAACTATCACACACGGCACCTCTGCCATAGCGGCATAGCCGATATTTTCCTGCTTGAGGCTGAACCCCGGACCGCTAGTCGCCGTCATCGACTTCAAGCCTACGAGAGAAGCCCCAATCACGGCCCCCATCGAACCGATCTCATCTTCCATCTGTATGAATTTGCCGCCGAGGAGAGGAAGTTTTCTCGATAGATATTCGGCTATCTCCGAAGAGGGAGTTATAGGATATCCGGCAAAAAACCTGCAGCCTGCCCAGATAGCACCTTCGGCGCAGGCCTCGTTGCCCTGCATCATCAACATCGTCTGCTCGGAGTTTTCCGACAAGTTTCTACGCTCCAACAAAAATAATAAGCAAAATCAACTGTTCACACTATAAACAAAAATAAGGACTTTTAAGTCCTTATTCTACGGTTATTGCAAAATCAGGGCACCTGAGTTCGCAGAGCATGCATTTCGTGCAATTCTCAGGACGAGCTACCTTGACCTTCCCCCCTTCCATCTCCAGAACATCTGCCGGACAGAAAGCGACGCAGATCTCGCAACCTTTGCACCAATCAAGATTCACTTTTATGACCGCGGGCGTTTTCTCCGCGGCCTTTTCGCCGGTCATCGGTCGGCTCTCCTGTAAAAAGACCAAAAACAGGCACTTTTTTCATTTGCGAAGAAGCATAATCAACGCAAATCGGCTTCAATATATATGAACGCCAATTGTGAAGCAAGAGTTTTTAGCGATTTTAGCAAATTTTTTTCAAGATAATTTAATATGATTGATCTGCAACAAGTTAGTGGAGCTGGTGATCGGATTCGAACCGATGACCTACGCATTACGAGTGCGTTGCTCTACCAGCTGAGCTACACCAGCCCCAAGACTTAATCAATATATGAGAACCAGGTATTTTTCAAGTAATTTTTATCGGACCACTCGACCAATTCGAACAAATCTATCCAATTCCCCGCAAACCTCGCTGAAGATGGTAGATTCGCAGCTGTTTATCGGAGATCTCGGCTCATCTCGTCCACTCGATATACTAAACGAGGGTACTGCGATTCCCACTAGTCGCAAGAGATTTGAGGGAACGGTAGATACATCGTGGCCCATAAAAACAGGGGGTTCACCTTGTCTATTCCCATTCCCGGTTGCAAGGGATTTGGCAATTGCATTTGGGGCAACTTTTCTGATATAATAAAAGAAACCCGATGGAACACCGGGCCTTTCCAGATGCGGTGAAAGGTCGAAAACACAAGGAGGTGTCTTGAGGGTTTTTGTGTTTTTAACATTTTACGTCGCTTCGGAATATACATCTCTGGAGGAACAGCAATGAAGCGGTCCATGATAATTCTAATAATTCTAATCCTGCTCTTGATCATACTCCCAATCTCAATTGATATAGCCTCATCGAGAGAGCTTGAGGGAGTTAAGGTCCAAAGGATAACCGAAGAACAGCTCAAGAGTCTCGGCGGCATTCCCCTCTCTTTGAATGTTATTGGTGCAGAGTCACAGCAAGCAACAATGTGTGATGTGGGAAACAGCAATTACGTCTATACAATAACAAACATGCTTTACGGCAACGAGCATTTCAGCGCATTCGTCGACCCTTCCGCATGCTATCAATCCAACCCCGGCGTCGTTCACCCAACGAGCATAAGCATAGTGCTATATGCTACAGCCGACATCATAAACTGCAGCGGTTTCGCCATTCAGGCACATATAGAATCGGCAGAGTACTCGGGCAGCTGTGCATCGCCCGGTTATGCGGCCGAGTGCACCTCGGATTACAACGTCGTCCAGATAAGCTCCCCCGGTCTATGGCTCCTCACCTTTCCCCTGAACAAAGATTGCCTCCGACTTGGCCCCTTCTTCGCTTCTATTACGTTCTTCAACGACGGCGGATGCCTGCCAGGTCCCCTTAATCTCGTCGTTGACGATTGGCCTCAATACTGCAATTCGTACAACAACTATGAAGGCACCTGGTACGACATCGTGGCTTCCTATGGGCTCGTTGGCAAACTCAGCCTATTCGCTACAGTCGAAGGAATCGACCCTGTCCCTGCACTCATTTCAGTAAAAGACGTTCCGGAAGACGACGGCGGCTCTATAACATTGAGGTGGCGAAAGAGCGTGCTCGATTCGAACCTCTATTCATCGGTCACACACTACGCTGTCTGGAGAAGGCTCAGCGGCGACTCTTACACTCGCAATCTTCAAAATATCCAGGCTGGAGATTCTTTCGACGGCACCTACGTTCCTATTGACTACGAGGGCGAAAAGATCCGAAGAGTTCCCGACGTCGGAGGTAACGCATGGGAATGGATCGCCAATATCCCTTCACACAGCTTCGATGAATATGCCTATACGGT
>NATK01000062.1 GCA_002085285.1 Candidatus Latescibacteria bacterium 4484_7 | reverse complement strand
GTTTTGTATGTAGGCTCGCTGAGCATATCATCAGTCTCCATTTAACTTATTCTATATTAGTCAATTCCGTCTCCACTCGCCGAGAATTTTTCCTTTTCGAATGTCAAATTTTTAGTTGAAATTTTGCGATATTTCCATTAGTGTAATAGCCTATTTGAAGTTTTGAGAGATTCTACCAACGTACCGGCGCAGGAGGCATCCGGAAATGGAAATGCTCTTATCGGGAAACGAGTCAGTTGCAAGGGGAATCTACGAGCACGGAGGCGAGTTTGCTTCTGCATATCCAGGGACCCCGAGCACGGAGATCCTGGAAACGATAGCTAGATTCTTCAAGGACGATGTCTATGCAGAATGGTCAACCAATGAAAAGGTTGCGGTGGAAGCAGCCGTTGGTGCCAGTTACGGTGGGGCGAGGTCTGTGGCGGCGATGAAGCATGTGGGATTGAACGTAGCGGCGGACCCGCTGATGACGCTTTCATACACAGGCGTCGGGGCTGGTTTGATCATAATAAGCGCCGACGACCCGAGCCTCCATTCGTCACAGAATGAGCAAGACAATAGGTACTACGGCAAGTTCGCTTCGATCCCCATCATAGAGCCTTCGGACAGCCAGGAGGCAAAGGACTTTATCAAGTACGCCTTCGAGATGAGCGAGGAGTTCGATACGCCCGTTATTCTAAGGCTCACCACGAGGGTTTCACATTCCAAGGGAGTCGTTAAGATAGGGGAGAGGCGCACCGTAGAGCACGAGGGCTTTCAAAAGAATATCGAAAAATACGTCATGGTGCCCTCGAACGCGATCAAGAGACACAAGATCGTCATTGAAAGGCTCGAAAGGCTAAAGGAGTACGCCGAGAGCACACCTCTAAACACGATCGAGATGAACGATGCAGAGGTGGGAATCATCTCGGGAAGCATTGCTTATCAATACGCCAAAGAGGCCATGCCGAACGCCAGCTTCCTAAAGCTCGGACTCGGCTATCCACTGCCGATGAAAAAGATAAGAGAGTTCGCCTCGAAGGTGAAGCGTCTTTTCGTCGTAGAGGAGCTCGAGCCCTTCTACGAGGAACAGATCGCGGCGGCGGGAATAGCAGTCGAAGGAAAGAAGTATTTCCCCGGTTTCCTAGAACTCAATGTGAACCGGGTTCGCGATGGTTTCGTCGAGGCAGGCGTTCTCGATAGACCGAAAACGACCGTAGCCTTCCAGCGGGAAGAGGTGCTTCCGAGACCTCCCGTTCTTTGTCCCGGATGCCCTCACAGAGGTGTAGCCATGGCGTTGAGGAAACTCAAGGTATATACAACGGGGGACATCGGATGCTACACACTTGCCGCACTTCCTCCCCTCGAACAGATAGACACCTGTTTATGCATGGGGGCTTCGATCGGTCATGCATTCGGCATAGAAAAGGCGGGCAAGACGGACAAGAAGACCGTCGCGATGATAGGCGACAGCACATTCCTCCACAGCGGCATCACATCACTCGCTAGCGTCGTCTACAACAAAGGAACGCAGACTACGATCATCGTGGACAACCGTATCACGGCGATGACGGGCGGTCAATACAACCCTGGAACTGACAAGACATTGATGGGCGAGGAGACGCACGCAATCGACCTCGAGCAGCTCTGCAAGGCGCTCGGCGTGAAGCACGTCCGCAAGGTCGATCCATACGACCTCGAGACGACGACGGCTGTTCTGAGGGAAGAGATAGACCGAGACGAAGCGAGTGTCGTCATCACAACGAGGCCGTGCATGCTCTTCCCCCGCAAGATCAAGGACAAGCCTTACGAGGTCAAACTCGATGCCTGTATAGCCTGTGGAGCATGCTTCAGGGTAGGCTGCCCTGCAATCTACGCATCCGACGAGAAGAACGAGAAGGGAAAACCGAAGGCCGAGATCGATCCCGTGCTCTGCACAGGCTGCTCTCTCTGCGCTCAGGTCTGCCCGACGGATGCGATTGTTGTTGCTGAGTAGAGCGTGAGATTGGAACTTTGGGATTCGATGAGACGATTGATTGAATATTCCGGGAATACCTTTTTGAAAGCCGCTTGAGAAAGGAACGGTTATGCCGAACGATAAGACGACGAACATTCTGATAGTTGGAGTAGGAGGACAGGGAGTCATTCTTGCGAGTGAAATGCTCAGCGAGGTGGCCAGAGTCATGGGGCTGGACGTCAAGAAGAGTGAGGTGCACGGCATGTCACAGAGGGGGGGAGTCGTTACAAGCCACGTGAGATTCGGCAAAAAGATATATTCGCCCCTCATTCCCGAAGGGGATGCCGATGTGATACTCGCCTTCGAGCTCGCCGAAGCTCTGCGTTGGCTCTACTTCCTCAAGCCTGACGGCACCGTGATCGTCAACAAGCAGAAGCTCGCGCCTCCGATAACGACGACGGGCAACTTCACTTACCCCGAAGACCCCGAAGGGAAACTCCTCGAGAAGGTGCCGGGCAGCAAGATCGTCGATACCTTCTCCATAACGAAGAAGCTCGGCAATCCCCGCCTTGTCAACACGATCCTGCTCGGAGTTCTCTCCAACGCGATCGAGCTCGAAGAGGACAAGTGGCTCGATGTGATAGAAGCAAGGGCGCCGAAGGGAACAGGCGAACTGAACAAGAAGGCATTCCTCGAGGGAAGAGCGATAAAGTAGGCGACTTGGGCCTGCGGCGTTTCCTCCACAGTTCGTTTGGAGTAACCAGCAGAACCTCGCGGTACGCATTTCGACTAGCAGGGATGGCGTTGCGGCTCAAATGCAGTGCGTTTCAGCTCACCTGCATAGGGACCAAAAAGGAGGGAGTTTATGAAAAAATTACTTACCGTTCTCATTATCATAATCATCATTGTTGCAATCATCTGGATAGTGCTCTTCGTCAACAAGGGCAGGATCGTCAACTATGCCCTGGACAAGAGCTTTGGGGTGATGGAGCTCCAGATCGACAAGAACCTGCCTTCAACGATATCACAGGACGAATTGCACGGACTTTTCGAAGATGTAAAAACAAAGGTAATAAACAAGACGGCGGACAAAGACAAGTTGAACGAGTTGGCCCAAACATTCAAAAAGGATATGAAAGACGGCAAGCTCGATTCGCTCGAGGTGACACATCTCGTCGTTCTTCTAAAGGAGGCTGCGAAGTAGAAGGTAAATGAGCACCTTCGCTTTGGCGCCCCCTCTATAAGCGGCGAAAATAGCATGCAATCAAAGGGTAAACATGCTCAATAGCAGCAGATTGTCCGGGCGAAGAGCACCGGTTTCGATTGCGAATATATAGGAATCGAAGGGCTCGATCTTTTCCTTCCTCGGAAATATCGACTTATGAGCGCAAAGCCAGCCCTCCGAAACTCATCGTTCCTGGATACTCATCGCACCCGGATTATAGCCGATGGCGCCCCGTCGGGATACCCTGACTCCGAAACTCTTCGTTCCTGGATACTCATTGCACCCGAGAATCTATCTCTATAAATATCTTCGCGAGCCTCTTAACGCTCTCGCCGACAGCCGGCGACAGTTCGTTCTCGAGATCTGTCCTTGCAGGCTGAATGCCTATCAGTATCGCCTCTCCAGACCATTGCTGCTTCATGTACTTTATCATGAAGTGCAGAGAAAGCCTGTGAGTGCTGCTCGCCGAGACCATCAGATCGTCTATCGGGATGAACCTCACCTCTCCCGGCTCCCCATCAAAGCCGACAGCATCGACGAAAATCACCACATCGAGCGCCTTCTTTATGATCCACGAAGAATAGTTTTCCGGAACCTCGGAGGCATCGACAAGAGGAAAGCTCACCTTGCCCGCGAGGAGTTCGATGAGCCGAGGGCCTGCCCCGTCATCCATTCGAAACGAGTTGCCCACGCCGATCAAGCCGAACCTTTTGCCCTTCAAACGTTTTTTTAGAAGTCCTGACACTTCTTCGAGCATTTTCAATCCCACTTGTCGAATAAATTTCATCCTTGGCAGGGGGACGAATCAGCTCTCGCCCCACTCATCGGAGAGTATATATGAAGCCCTGCAGTTGGGGCAAAGAATTCTTATGAAATCGCTCCTCTCCAGATCCCTGTCATCGCGGGGAGCGGTTTCCTCGACGAGCTTGAGATCTCCCATGCGGGTCACCATGAACGTCTGGTTGGCGTATGCCAGCTCGCCGAGCTTGTTCATCATCCATCTCACGTGGTCGACGGCGGTTATAGGGCTTCCACACTTTTCGCAGAAGAGAAGCTCCTTGTCGTGCGCATCGATCAGATCCCGCGGGTCAGTGGTCGATCTCTCGAAGTCCTTGTCGAGGATGATCCCTTTGCCCGTAATGCAATAAACGAAGCACTGGCTGCAAAATATGCAGTTGCCCCAGTTGCGCTCGATGTGCCTCATCACGCGCCCTTTTTCCTCGTTGTACTCGTCCACCACCCTTATCGCCCCGGCCGGGCAAACCTGAGCGCAGGCACCGCATCCCACACACTCGTCGGGAACATAGGTCGGCACACCGCGGAAATGCTCCGGCACAGTGGCCGGCACCTTCGGAAACTTAGTCGTATATGGACCCTTGATCAGGGCTCGTACTGCTTCTTTCAATTCCCTAAGTTTGGGTTTCTTCATTTGCTCTCTATTCCTCCAGTGTTGCAGAAGCCCTTTGCCTATGCCTTGTCCTCGGCACCTTCACTGTCTTCGGCGTACTTGTCCATAACGCTGCCTTCCCAGAGCTTGACACCACACTTGTGTGCACCCCTGGCAATTGCGTGCGCACCGGTCGGGGACGTTATCAATATGAACCATATGCAGAGCAGCGCCTTGATACCGATCGAATTGAACCCCGCGTAGAACAAAACAGCGAGAAGTATCATGCAGGTTCCGAGTGTCACACACTTCGTAGCCGCCTGCAGACGGTTGTATATGTCGGGAAGGCGAACCAGACCGATTGCCCCGATAACATCGAAGGTGATGCCTACGATGAGGAGAATCAAACCAACAGTACTACTCATCGAAGCTCCTCCCCTCAAGATACTTGGCAAGTGCTATCGTTCCAATGAAGCTCAAAAGCGCCCACGACAGGCCGATGTTCATGTAGAGGTCCTTGCCGGTGATTATCGAGAACAGCGCACAGAACCCAACTACGAGCGTGCCAAGCGTATCTATGGCAACCGTCCTATCGGGCGCCGTCGGCCCCTTGCCAACCCTGTACAGGCAAAGGAACATCGAGAACATCAGCAGTATGATAAAAATGTTCACTCGAACACCCTTTCTATTAGGTTTTCAAACCGCCTGACGATAATCTCCGTCTCTTCCGCAGGATCGTCTGAAACGATGTTTATCCAGTGGACGTATATATGATCTCCAACTATATCCACACTCAACGTACCAGGCGTGAGCGTGATTGAGTTGGCAAGAAAGGTCCTGGACATGTCTGTCTTTAGCCTCGTCCGCACCTTTACTATCCCCGGTCTTATCGGCATGTAGATGTTCAAAACCCTGTAGGCCACATCGAAGTTGGCCTTCACCATGTAATAGAGGAATACCCAGACGTAGATAAAGAGCCAGAAGAGACGCTTTGGGGTGAACACCTTGACGGCGTAGATGGGGAAGATATCTGAAAATAAAAGATCGACGATAAATGCGACGATCACTCCCACGAGGAGATCCTGCCAGTTCAGAGACCAGGTGAGAAGTATCCAGATACCGAGAAGCAAAAGAAAATGTACAAACCTCTTCATAGCCTATTTCCCTCTTTTCCTACCCACCTACGACCAAATTCATGAACGTCAATTTGTCGAGCACCGTACTTGCCGCACTTACCAGTTGATGCTGGAAGAACGGATAGGCGACTCCGAGAGCTATGCAAAGTATTGCGAGGATCACCAATGGAAACGTCATTGCAAACGGCGCTTCCTTTATTGCCTTCAATCTATCGGGCAGGTCGCCGAATACCGTATTCTTCTGAAGTTTCACAAAGTAAACAAGCGTTATGAAGCTGATGAATATCGCAAGCCCTCCATAAACGATATGGTGCGCCTGCATCAAGGCTATTACGATTACGAGCTTGCTCCAGAAGCCGTTGAAAGGCGGCAGCCCCGCTATGGAAAGCGAGCCTATAGAGCAGGTCGCACCGGTCACCGGCATCCTCGTTATAAGGCCTCCAAGCTTGTTCAGATCCCGCGTCCCCGTTCTGTACTCCACCGCACCCGAATCGAGGAAGAGGAGCGATTTGAAAACAGCGTGATTCACGAGGTGGTAGAGTGCTCCGAACATCGCAAGAGCCGCCACTTTGGAAGGTATCGATGGATTGAGCGCAAGGCCCACTGCAAGCATCACATAGCCTATCTGGCTTATCGACGAGTAGGCCAGCATGCGCTTGAAATCGCTCTGCCCTATCGCCATGAGTCCGGCCATTACCATCGACAGTGCGCCGAGGAACATTATTACACTCGAAATGAGATGGTTCTGCCCGAAGACATTGAACATGATCCTTATTATCGTATATACGCCGAGTGCCTTTATCAGAACTCCTGAAAGCATAGCAGAGATGGGCGCCGGGGCACTTGGGTGGGCGTCGGGCAGCCAGGCATGGAAAGGCACAGACGAGGCCTTGAGACCGAACCCCATTATAAAGAGCGCCACAGCGAAAAGCACAGCCTTGTTCATACCTACCGCCTCGAGCTGCCTCGCCATATGCGGCATGTTGAGTGTGCCTGTAACGGAGTAGAGAAAGGCTATGCCGAAGAGTATCCCCGTGCTTGCTATGCCGCCGAGAATCAGGTACTTGAACGAGGCTTCGAGCTCATCCTTGCCGCACCCGAACCCTACGAGAGCGTACGAGGCGATGGATGCGATCTCGAGAAACACAAAGAGGTTGAACATGTCACCCGTTATTACCACTCCGTTCATTCCGCCTATCATCAGCAAAAAGAGCGAGTAGTACTTGGCTTTTGCTGTATAGGTACTCATGTACTTGAGCGAATAGACAGTGGCGAGCCAACCTATGACATTTATGATGAGAAGCATAATGGCGGTCAACCTGTCGAAGACGAGCAGAATACCCCATGGAGCTTCCCAGCCTCCGACCTTGTACACGAAAGGCTGCTCGAAGAGCATCAGCACAGCCATGGTACCGAGGGCCGTCATCGTAAAGAATGCAAGGTAATCGGCCACCTTCCTGTTGACCTTTGTAATGAGGAGATTGAAGAAGGCCGCCGCCAACGGAATCGCCGTAAATAGTGGAAATATTCCCTGCATTTGCACTCCTGTTATGTTTCCTTACCCTTTAAGGTCGTTTATCTCGGACATATCGAATGTCTTGTACTTCTCATAGAGCCTCAGAACCATTGATACCATCAGCGCCAGCACCCCAAGTCCGATTACGATAGAGGTGAGTACGAGCGCCTGCGGAAGCGGATCGACACCTTTCTCAGCCATCTGCTGCTCTGAGATATCTTTCAAAAGGATCGGCGCGATGCCTCCTTTTCTATAGCCGATCAGAACGAGGAAAAGGTTAATCGAATACTCCGTAATGACGACGCCTATTATCTTTTTTATGATATTCTTCTTCGCAACAAGGCAGTAAAGCCCAAGAACGAATATCACGAGTGTCAAAAAGTATAAAAGCCAA
The DNA here is from genome assembly GCA_002085285.1 of Candidatus Latescibacteria bacterium 4484_7. Classification (GTDB taxonomy): domain Bacteria; phylum Krumholzibacteriota; class Krumholzibacteriia; order Krumholzibacteriales; family Krumholzibacteriaceae; genus 4484-7. Next base: position 450 of record NATK01000062.1, on the reverse strand, counting down.
TATGGAATCATCCGAATCCTTCCTTACTCCTCTTCTTCCTCTTCGACGATCTTCGATATAAACCGACCGAATATCGACAGAGCGATAAATATCGCAAAGAGCGATGCCGTAACCTTGATCCCTATAGCCACATTGCACAGGGGGATGATACCCGCGCTGAACAGATGGAACAGTGTGCCGTGGTCTATGAAGTTCATGAAGAAAGCACCGCCGATGTATCCGAGCAGCGCTATCGATGCAAAGACGAGAGCCCCGGTGTTGTCGAGTATCGACGCGCCGGTGTCACTCAACTTGCTCAATGCGAGCTCCCGACCGAAAGCCAACGTCAAGATTATGTAACCGCAGGCGAGGATTACGCCTCCGGCGAACCCTCCTCCAGGCGTGATATGGCCATAGGCGACTATGTACGCACCGAACATGACGATTATCCCGATCACAAATCGGACCACC
>NATK01000061.1 GCA_002085285.1 Candidatus Latescibacteria bacterium 4484_7 | reverse complement strand
GGTATAGGTATTGCGCCTTCCCACCCGATAGCGCAGGCGATGAAGGCTGCGGGCAACGAGGTTATCGCGATACTCGGAGGCAGGACGAAGGAGCTCGTGATCATGGAGGACAGGATGAGAGCCGTGGCGGACCGCGTTCTCATAACGACTGACGACGGCTCCTACGGGATGAAAGGTGTCGTGACCGATGCGCTCCAGAAGCTGCTCGACGAGGGCGTTGATGTCAGTCTCGTCGTGGCGATAGGGCCTCCGATCATGATGAAATTCGTAAGCCTCATGACGAAGAAGTTCAGCATTCCCACGCTGGTTAGTCTTAATACGATAATGGTCGACGGAACGGGCATGTGCGGGGCGTGCAGGGTCTCGGTCGACGGCCAGACGAAATTCGTTTGCGTTGACGGTCCCGAATTCGACGGACACAAGGTTGACTTCGATGAGATGATGAAGCGGCTGAGAATGTACGAAGAGCAGGAAAAGGAATCCATGGAGAGGTATATTTCACAGGTAGGGGAATAGTTTCTACGCCTACCAGGGGGTCATGAAGAATGGAAGAAGGCAAGAAATTAACTCCTAAGGAAAAGCTCAAGTTCGATCCTGTACCGATGCCCGAGCAGAAACCCGGAGAACGTATCCGCAACGTTAACGAGGTTCCGCTGGGTTACACGCCGGAGATGGCGCGTGAAGAGGCTATGAGGTGCCTTCAGTGCAAGAATGCTCCGTGCATCAGGGGATGCCCCGTCGAGATAGATATCCCTGCTTTCATTCAGTTTATCTACGAAGGAAAGTTCAGGGAGGCGATCAACAAGATCAAGGAGACGAATATCCTTCCGGCTGTCTGCGGACGTGTCTGTCCACAGGAAGAGCAGTGCCAGAAAGCCTGTATCTTCGGCAAGAGCAGGAAAGATATGAGCAAATCGATTCAGATCGGCAAGCTCGAGCGTTTCGCAGCGGACTGGGAAATGGAGCAGGGCGAGGCCGAGATGCCAGAAATCAAGTCATCCACGGGTAAGAAGGTCGCCATTGTCGGGTCGGGACCGGCAGGTCTCACGGTCGCGGCGGACGTGCGGAGAGAAGGCCATGATGTGACGATCTTCGAGGCTCTGCACAAACCGGGCGGAGTGCTCATGTACGGAATCCCTGAGTTCAGGCTTCCTAAGAAGATCGTTCAGCGTGAGGTGGAAAATCTCAAGAAGATGGGGGTTGAGGTAAGGACGAATATGGTGATAGGGAAGATATTTACGATAGACGAACTCTTCGAAGAGGGATATGACGCCGTATTCGTTGGAACGGGTGCCGGGCTGCCGCTCTTCATGCACATTCCCGGCGAGAATTTGAACGGTGTCTATTCGGCCAACGAATATCTCACCAGGGCAAACCTGATGAAGGCGTACTCTTTCCCCGAGACGGACACTCCGATAGCGAGGGCGAAGAATGTCGCCGTATTCGGCGGAGGCAACGTTGCGATGGATTCAGCCCGTACGGCATTGAGACTCGGTGCTGAGAACGTATACCTCGTATACAGGCGTTCGCGCCAGGAGATGCCTGCGAGGATAGAGGAGATAGAGCACGCAGAGGAGGAGGGAGTTCAGCTTCGGCTGCTCCAGAACCCGGTGAGGATAATCGGGGATGAAAACGGATGGGTCAAGGCTGTTGAATGCATCAAGATGGAACTCGGCGAGCCCGACGAATCGGGAAGACGCCGCCCGATTCCAATCGAGGGAAGCGAATTCACCATAGAGGTAGATGCGTGTATCGTGGCGATCGGCAATGCATCGAACCCGCTCGTGCCGAGTACGACGCCTGACCTGAACACGAACAAGTGGGGCAATATCTTGGCAGATCCGGAAACGATGAAGACGAGCAAGAAGGGCGTCTTCGCCGGAGGCGACATCGTGCTCGGGGCGGCTACTGTGATCCTCGCGATGGGGCAGGGACGCAAAGCGGCGAAGGCGATCAACGAGTATCTGGAAACAGGGCGGTGGTGATCCGAGCAGATGATCATTTGAGCGCAAGATGCTTCAGCGAGCGAGGCAAATCGATCAGAAAATCCTTTATGTCGATCGTCTTTTTGATTTAGGATTGGGGGTGTTCATCGATAGATGGACGCCCTTGTTTTTAAGCATCCCGCGTTGCATGCACTTTTGGAATCAGAATAGGAGGAATGTCGATGTCGGCCTTTACAAGGATCCATTTTCAGTCGCTTGTTGTCTTTGCAATACTCTTCGTTGCGTTTTCATTCACTGGCTGCTCTAAGGGGAGCAAGGAGGACAGAGAGTTCGAAGGGATCGCATCTTCTTTCATAGAGGATTACTTCAAGGCGCATCCGGTCAGTGCCACCTGGGTCGGTGAGCACAAATACGATGGGATGATAGATGCTCTCAGTGACAGCGCGCGGGCCAGCGAGCTGGCGAGCCTCAAGAGCTATCTCGTCCGGTTGAAGGCTCTCGACAAGACGAAGCTCTCACTTGACAACAGGGTCGATGACGAGATTCTCACGAACGAGGTAAACCGTGAGATTTTCGATCTGGCGGAGCTGAAGAACTGGCAGCGCAACCCGCTCTTCTATACGCAGCTTCTCGGCAATTCGATATACATGCTGATTGCGCGTGAATTCGCTCCGGCGGACAAGAGGCTCGATTCGGCGATAAGCAGGTTGAAGGAGTTTCCCAGGGTCGTCGATGAGGCGATGAAGAACCTCTCCAATCCGCCGCGTATTCATACAGAGACGGCGATAAAGCAAAACAGGGGGACGATCGCCCTCTGCAACGGCGATTTGAGAAGGTTTGCCTCCCAAGTGCCGGGAAAAGAGAAGGAGTTCGAAGAGGCTCTCAAGGTCGGCATCGATGCGTTGAACCGTTTTCAAACCTACCTCGAGAAGGAACTCTACTTTCAGTCGAATGGCGATTTCAGGCTCGGAGAGGAGCTTTTCAGAAAGAAGCTCAGTTTGACTCTGCAATCAAACATGCAGCCCGAGGAGATCGTTGACAGGGCGAAGGATGCTGTCGACAGACTCCACAACGAGATGTTCGAGCTCGCACTGCCTCTTTACAAGGAGAATCATCCGGGCGAGGTGTTCGACGAAAGCAGCATGGAAGCGAAGGAAAGGGTGATAAAGACAGTGCTCGATGACATCTCCCGCGACCACCCGAAGCCGGAGGAGCTGCTCGCTGCGTGCAGGGAGGCATACAGGGAGGCTGAGAATTTCGTCAGGGAGAAGGACCTGATAGATCTGCCCGATGAGCCGCTCGAGATCATCTGGGCTCCCGAGTACTCGAGGGGGGTGGCTGTGGCGGGACTCCGTTCTCCCGGTCCGCTCGACAAGGGGATGAAATCGTTCTATGTCGTATCTCCCGTTCCGGAGGAATGGACGCCCAAGCAGGTCGAATCTTATCTTCGCGAGTACAACAATTATATGATCCGTGTATTGACGATCCACGAGGCTATGCCGGGCCACTATGTTCAGCTCGCCTATGCGAACAGATGTCCTTCGCTTGTGAGAGCGGTCTTTTCGAGCGGATCGTTCGTCGAGGGTTGGGCCGTCTATACGGAGCGGATGATGCTCGAGGAGGGGTTCCACGGGGGCGACCCGAAGCTCTGGCTTCAGAGAAAGAAATTTTATCTCCGTGCGGTGATAAACTCGATCCTCGACACGGGGATTCATATGCAGGGCATGTCCGAATATCAGGCGATGAAGCTCATGGTCGAAGACGGTTTTCAGGAGGAGTCGGAGGCGAGCGGTAAATGGCGCAGGGCATGCCTCACCTCGACACAGCTCTCCACCTATTTCATCGGGTACAACGAGGTGCTTGACCTGCGTAAGGAAGCAAAGGAGAAGTGGGGTTCTTCGTTTCAGCTGAAGAAGTTCCACGAGGAGCTGCTCGCACACGGTTCGCCGCCCGCGAAATATCTCGAAGCCTTCATATTCGGTGACTGACCGACCGGGTCGATCGGACGGCATGGTCAGGCTTTACAATGTGAATCTGTGAAGGTGATTCCGATTGTTCGAGTCCACCATGTTTGCAGGCGAGTGGCACTTTACAGCTCGGTGATGTTCGAAATGCCGCTCATCTTCGAAAGCGATTTCAGCACGTCTTCGTGCAGCTTTCGCGATGTGGTGTATTCGAGGGTCATCGTCCATCTCTTGTCTGAGCGGTTCACCTCGAGGGCTTCGCTCACGACCTTGAGAGCGCTGAAGGATTCCAGTACTTCTCCGATTATCCCCTCCCTCGGCTCGAGTGTCAGGAGCAAGACGTGTGTTTTCCGCCTCTTTAGCATCGCAGCCTCTACGAAGCTCACTACGGTGAGTGTTATCGTAATGAGAATTGCTCCGTAGACTGCAAGGGCTATGTAACCCGCGCCGATTGCAAGGCCGAGTGCCGATAGGACCCAGATAGTGGCTGCCGTGGTAAGGCCCATCACGTGGAATTTTGATCTTATTATAGTGCCGGCGCCCAAAAAGCCTATGCCGGTTATGACCTGCGCGGCTATCCTGCCGGGATCGGCGTAACCCTTGCCGAGCTTCGCTATTTCTATGGATATGATCATGATAAGAGCCGAGCCAGTGCACATGAGCATGTTTGTTCTGATGCCCGCGGGCTTCCCCTTGAACTCACGCTCCAGGCCTATGAGGCCTCCTATGAGGAGTGCTATGAATAGGCGAAGTGCGTATGTGCCGAATTCGTCGTTCATTTCCGTTCCATTCGTATATTTTCCTCAATCAAAGCCAACCGATAGAGAGTTTATTTTCAAGGCGCCCGGGTTTGCAAGAGAAATTCGAGGTGAATTGGCTGGCAATCCAGGTGCACAAACTTTCCGGCCCGGTGCTCGACCGAGCCAGCAAAGGTGAGATTCGGGATAAATTGGCTGGCAATTCCGACCTCGGGAATTTATCATTATATATTTGTGAAAGGCTCAAGCAGGTTTGTAGTGATGTCATAATGAGAGATACAAATGAGATATTGAATGGGTTGAAACTCGAGCGAGATCCGGTGCGGGTCAGGTTGCTCGTGAATGGAATCGTTCAGGGAGTCGGGTTCAGGCCAACCGTATACCGTTTTGCAAGAGCGGAACATCTTTGCGGTTTTGTCAAAAACACGTCTCACGGAGTGGTTATAGAGATAGAGGGAGCCCCCGAATCGATAAGGAATTTCGTCGATCGTTTGGTGAACGATGCGCCGCCTCTCTCGCGGATAGAGAGTATCGAGGCGGAAGAGGTCGAGTGCTCGGGTGGGGGCGAATTCACGATAGAGATGAGCGATGAGCCCGGTTCGCCGGAGACGCTTTTTCCGGTCGACACATCGGTCTGCAACGATTGCCTGCGGGAGATGAACGATCCCGCTGACAGGCGGTATCGATACCCATTCATAAATTGCACGAACTGCGGTCCGAGATTCACGATCATAGAGGGGCTGCCATACGATAGAAGATTCACAACGATGAACGAGTTTGAGATGGACGACTTTTGCAGGGCCCAGTACGAGGATCCCTCGGACAGGCGGTTTCATGCTGAGCCTATCTCATGTCCCGACTGCGGTCCTTCGCTTTTGCTCGTCGATTCTCAGGGTACGCCGGTGGACGGTGACCCGATAGAAGAGGCTCAAAGGCTAGTATCCGAGGGAAAGATCCTTGCCGTCAAGGGGCTTGGGGGCTACCATCTTGCCTGCCTCGCCAGTGACGACGAGGTGGTTGAGCGGTTGAGGCGGAGGAAGAAGAGGCCCACGAAGCCTTTTGCGCTTATGTTCAAAAACATAGAGGAGGTAGAGAGGTTCTGCGTCGTAGGCGAGGTCGAGAGGAAGATTCTTCGATCCCCGCAGGCTCCCATCGTGCTTTTGCGCAAGAGGGAAGCCGCAGATGGTGCGATGGGGGAGGCTGCACACAAGACGCGGCGGCCGGCGAAGCTCTCGGATAGGATAGCACCGAACAATTCGTATATCGGTGCCTTTCTTCCGTATACGCCCCTTCACCATCTCCTTTTGGAAGCGTTCGACGTGCTTGTCATGACATCGGCCAATTTTACCGACGAGCCTCTCATTTCGAGCGAGGATGAATTGCGCACGGTGCTTGGCGCTATTGCCGATGCAGCTCTCACCCACAACAGAAGGATAGCGCACAAATGCGACGATTCTATACTCTTCGTTTCGTCGGATCGCGCTGTGCCCGTCAGGAGAGCGAGGGGGTATGTGCCGGAGCCGGTACCTCTTTTGAACGGACCTCGCAGGACGATTCTGGCACTGGGCGGTCAGATGAAGGGGACATTTGCCATCTCCAAAGGTGGCAGAGCGTTTCTATCGGCACACCTCGGCGACCTCGGCGATTACCGAAGCCAGAAGAATTTTGTGACCGAGCTCGAAGAGTTCGAGCGTCTGCTCGAGCTGTCCCCTGAAGTATGCGTGCACGACATGCATCCTGACTACTTTACCACCCGTCTCGCTTCGCGTCTCGATGTTCCATACAGGGTCGCCGTTCAGCATCACCATGCACACGCGGTAAGCGTTATGGTGGAGCACGGCCTCAAGAGAGATGCGATAGGCGTTTCGTTCGACGGGACAGGCTACGGTACGGACGGTAGACTCTGGGGTGGTGAGTTTCTCCTTGCCTCGCCTGTTCGTTTCAAAAGGCTCGCCCACATGAAGTACGTGCCTCTGCCCGGGTCCGGGGCGGCGGTTTACGAGCCTTGGAGAATGGCGCTCTCTTTTCTCCGCGATGCGTATTCGGGAGGGGATGGGGCGAGGAGGGGAGATGCCACTTCGCTGGGAGAAATGGTTTCGGCGAATAGCGGAGATGCCGCGTCGCGGGATGAGGGGGATATGGCAAAGAATGAGTTTGCCTCGTCAAAAGACGAAGTGGGTGCATCTGGGACAGGAGAAAACGCATCGCGCGATGGAGGGGGCACTGGGATGGGCGGGAACAACACTCTAAATGGTGTCTCTGCCGATGTAGATCGGGAATTCGCCCGTCTCGTGGAGAGGTTTTTCGGTGGGTTTCCCGCCCGGGTGATCCTCGATCTCATCGCAAAAGGAGTCAATTCGCCCCTCACTTCGAGTATTGGCAGGCTCTTCGACGCCGTGGCGTTCCTCCTCGGCCTCGAAGGGCGGGTCTCATTCGAGGCGGAGGATGCCATAGCGCTGGAATCTCTCGCTCTCTCGTGCAGCGAAGATCCGGCCATCTATGAATTCGGTCTTATCGAGGGCGATGCAAGGGTTCGTGATATATCAGGAGCGCTTGGCGCGCCGGATCTCGACGGCGGTTCCTTTGAGGGAAAGGCAGGTTCATCTGCGATCGAAGACGCCCAAGGTGCCTCATTGCAGTTGGACCCGGGCCCGCTTGTGAGGAGTGTGGTCGATGATATCCTCAGGGGCAGAGATCGATCGTTCATTGCGGCTTCTTTCCATTTCTCGGTCGCTCGAATGATCGTGGATACGATCACTCGCCTCAGCGAAGAGACCGGAGTGACCGACATCGTTCTCTCAGGGGGCGTTTTCCAGAACAGGCTGCTTCTCGATCGGATCTATGATCTGGCTGAACAAACCGGGCTCAAGCTCCATTCACATATCATTGTTCCCCCGAACGACGGGGGTATTTCGCTGGGACAGATTCAAATCGCCGCTTCGATGCTCGAAGAAGGCATGTTAGAGGCGGACTGACACGTAGCAATAGACAGAACGGGAGAAAAGATTATGGAAAAAATACCAGACCGCATCCTCCTCGCTCACGGCGGCGGGGGGATACTGATGAGAGAGCTCATAGAAGAGGTGGTCAAAAGAATCGGATCCGCGGATGCACCCTCGCTGCAGGACAGCGCAATAGTCGAAATCGACGGCTCTAGGATAGCTTTTACGACGGATTCGTTCGTTGTAAGTCCGATCTTCTTTCCAGGGGGAGACATCGGTACACTATCCATCTATGGGACCGTCAACGACCTCGCCGTTTCCGGAGCCAGGCCCATTGCCGTTTCTCTGGCCTTCATCGTCGAGGAAGGTTTTCCAATGGAATCACTCGAGAGGGTGGCCGATTCGATCCGTTCGGCGGCGGACAGGGCCGGCGTTTCGATC
>NATK01000060.1 GCA_002085285.1 Candidatus Latescibacteria bacterium 4484_7 | reverse complement strand
TATTCGATGTGAAAGGCGGAAAGTATGGTTTTATCGTCGATGAGGTAAGTGATGTCGTAAGGTTGAAGACAGACGAAATAAGACCGGCACCGCCGTTTTCGTCCGATAATGGACTGTCGGATCTGGTCGTTGGAATCCTCGAGATAGGTGCACGAATGGTCGTGGCGATCGACCCGGAGAAGATATTTTCAGAGAGAGTGGGACTGGAGGATGTAGTAACTACCGGTCGTATTTGACCTAATTGAGAGCTTTGGCACGATTGCCTGTGAAGGTATGCGCCGAACGGATTGCTGGAGAATTTGGAAATGTGATATAGCGATGCGTCTTGCGCGCGGTATAGAAACGGATGACCTATGGAACTGAGGTACGATTCGCAACTTGTTGTAAGGGTAGGTGTCGCTGAACATACCGTAGGGAGGGCGCCTTCGAGGATGATGACGATGGCTTTGGGATCATGTCTTGGAATAGTCCTCTACGAGCGGGAATCGACTATTGGGGCTCTTGCCCATGTAATGCATCCGAGAAGGGCGCTCGTGAAGAACAACAGCAACAGATCGAAGTTCGTCGATACTGCGATAGAGTTGATAGTATCCAAGATGGTCAGAATGGGGGCGAAGAGAAGCGGCATCGTTGCAAAGATATTCGGCGGTGCGAAGATGTTCGATTCGATCGCAAAGGGTGGCGGTGTTTTGCAGATAGGTGACGAGAATATATCAGCTGCACGTGAGGTGTTGAAGGAGTTTGGCATACCGATAGTCGCCGAATGCGTAGGCGGTTCGAATGGAAGAACAATACTTTTCGATTTGAGGGATGGAAGTGTCGTCGTAAAGGATGCATTTGACAACGAGGAGATATATTGATGGGCTCCGATTTTAGGGAAAGAAGGAAGATAAGGGTGCTCGTAGGTGAGGATTCGCCCCTCATGCGTAGGATCATTGTGGATGCTCTATCGGAGGAGGAGGATATCGAAGTGGTCGGTGCGGTACCCGACGGCAGAGAGGTGCTGAAGAAAGCCGTCGGGCTCAAGCCCGACTGCATTACGCTCGATCTCGAGATGCCGCATATGGATGGCATAGAAACATTGAGGTATCTTATGGGCGAATGGCCTACACCTGTTGTGATAGTGAGCGCCCACTCGAACAAAGGTGCCGAGACCACGATAAAATGCCTCGAGTACGGGGCGGTGGACTTTGTGCCCAAGGGCAAGGCCGGCACCTCGTTCCCCGTGGCCGAGCTCATAAGGAAGGTTCATGTTGCAGCTACGGTGGATGCAAAGAAGCTGCGCTATTTTCCGCCTGATCGATCGCTCGTGACGAAGAAGAGGCAGGTCAAGGAGACTTTTCTCAAGAAGCTCGTCATCATTGGAGCGAGTACCGGCGGCCCCAATGCGCTCGCAGAAATCATGCAGAGGCTCGATCCATCGATCCCCGCCGGAGTGTTGATAGCCCAGCACATGCCGCCCAATTTCACGAGGTACCTTGCCGAAAGGCTCGATGACAGGTCGCGTTTCGATATTGCCGAAGCGGTTCAGGAAAATGTGATCGAAGCGGGCAAGGCGCTCGTTGCTCCCGGGGGGATGCACATCTTTGTCGAGGAGAGAATCGGGACGCCGATCGTGGTTTTGCTCCCGAAGAATGAAACGACGAGGTCGTCGAGTCCGTCGATAGACTTTGCTTTTTCTTCGGCGGCGAGGGTGTTGGGTAACAGGGTGATCGGTGTCGTGCTCACGGGAATGGGCACCGACGGGCTTGCCGGATCCATTGCGATAAAAAGGGCCGGCGGCGTTGTTATATCGCAGGATGAATCTACGAGTGTGGTATATGGGATGCCCGGGGCGGTGGCGCGTGAAGGAGTGTCCGATGCGATCGTTCCGATAGGTCGTATCGCAGACGAGATAGAGAAGTTAGTCGTTGAACCGGCGACCGTGGAGAGTGTCGATGAACATTGATGACTATAGGGCACTTTACGAAAGCGAAGCCGAAGAGATTCTACAGGCTCTCGAGCAGGGTCTGATAGAGCTCGAGGCGAGCGATGAGCCGTCGGTCGAGCTCAACGGGCTCTTCCGTGCTGCACATAACCTAAAGGGAATATCGGGTGCGATGGGTTACGAGAATGTCGTTGAGGCGAGTCATGCCCTCGAGAGTGCGCTCGATTCGATAAGGAGCAGCGACAGGACTCTATTGTCAGAGGAGATAAGTCGATTGCTCGATGGCGTCGACAGCCTGAAGATACTCGTTCACTCTGCTGGGCAGGATAAACCGGATTCCGGCAGAGCCGATGCCCTGAAGAAGGTGCTCGACGTGGCGAAGGGACTCTCTGCGGGTATCGAGAGCGGAGGCCTTGCGGAAGATCAAGGTCCGCCAGAGAGCGTCAGTTCAGAGGAAAACCCCAAAGCGGCAGGTAACGCAGGCTCGACGGACAACATCGGTCAGCCAGACAGTTCCGAAGTTCATACAGATGACAGGATCCGATCGATTCTCGAGAGCGAGCATGTGACCAAGGCGCTTGAAGAGGTGGGAGCCAGTATAGACAAGGTGTTCATCGAGAATGAAATAAAGGGGATAAACAGGCAGATCAAGACAACGAAGGTCGATCTCAAGAGGCTCGACAGGATCATGGACCTCGTTGGCGAACTGATCATAAACCGGATCAAACTCGGGAGCCTCGTAGAAGAAACAGGCTCAAAACAGCTCAAAGACGAGATCAGGGCGAGCGGCAGACTCGTATCGGAGATTCAGAAAGAGGTGATGGAGGCGAGGCTCATACCGGTAGGGCACGTATTTCAGCGGTTCAAGAGGATGGTAAGGGATCTGGCGGCAAAGAGGGGCAAGGAGATCGCCTTCGAGATTCAGGGCGCCGAGATAGGCATCGATCGAATGCTTCTGGAGAGGATGGTAGATCCGATCGTGCACCTCATTAGAAACGCAATCGACCATGGCATCGAGGCTCCCGGGGAACGCGCTGCAGCGGGAAAGCCCGGTGAGGGACGAATCGTGCTCAGCGCAAAGAGGGAACGGAACAACATCGTTATCGAGGTCACTGACGACGGGAAGGGTGTCGATATTGATGAGGTGCTGTCGGAGTGCAGAAAGAAGGGCGTGGACGTGGGAGACGTCTCTCAGCTCACGCCTGAGAGGCTCTGGGATGTTTTGGCGCTGCCCGGTTTCAGTACGGCAGATGCGGTCGACGAGATCTCGGGCCGCGGGATCGGAATGAACGTGGTGAAGAAAACGATCGAGTCGTTCGGAGGGACGATCCGCCTGGGCAGCCGGAAAGGTCACGGGACGACCGTCTCTATGGAGATGCCTGTGAACCTTTCCATCGTAAAGGCACTTCTCTTCCCCGTGGGAAAGGATATCCACGCAATACCAATAGAGTATGTCAGGGAAACTACGAGGGTGGAGCTTGCAAGCTCGAATCGCATAGGAGCCGAAGAGGTTCTTCACATGCCGGGGGGAGTTCTGCCTCTATATACACCGGAGGGACTTTTTGGGCTGGCTCCAGCCTTGAAGAATGGTCGTTACATGAAGGTGATCGTCATTGACACGGGCAGGAAAAGGGCCGCCCTTGCAGTGGATAGAATCATTGGTCAGCAGGATATCGTCATAAAGGCTCTGCCGCCCGTGATAAGCCGGGTGAGAGGGCTTTCAGGCGTTACGATACTTGGAAATGGAAAGGTGGCTTTCATCTGGGAGCCGAACACCTTGTTCGAAGGAGGATTGAAGCATGAATCTACCGAACAGACCGTCCTACTTGAGAATTGACGCCCTCAAAGAGCTCGGCAACATCGGTGCGGCTCACGCCGTAACGGGCCTTTCCGAGCTCCTCAAGAAGAGGATAGATGTTTCAATAACCAATGTAGACGTCATCCCTCTACAGATCATTTACAACCTGTTCAACGGCCCCGAATCGATGGTTTCGGTCGTGTACATAGAGGGATACAGCGAGGATTTCAAGGGAATGATGTTTCTCATTTTCCCCCATCCGGAGGCTTTGAAACTTATCGAGCTCGCTACGGGGAAGAAGCCCCGGGACGAAAATATCAAGGACGAATATTCGCTCTCCGTTCTAAAGGAGATCGGCAACATAATGTGCGGATGTTATCTCAACACGCTGTCTACGTTTCTCAAGCGCAGCCTGATGCATTCCGTTCCACAGATATCGAACGACATGCTCGGAGCGGTGATGGATTCGATACTCGTAGATCTGAGTCTCGAGTCTGATTATGCGCTGGTGCTCGAGACGGCATTCACGCTGGATAAGGACGAGTGCAAGGGGTTCTTGTTCTTTGTGCCCACCTCTCAATCGCTGGAAACGATCTTTAACGCAATAGGAGTGGACTGAGCAGAAAGGAGTGCAGCAGTGAAACCGAGAGTATTGGTAGTCGACGATGCAATCTTTATGAGAAGGATGATCTCTGAGATTCTCGAGGAGAATGGCATGGAAATCGTGGGCGAGGCGGACACGGGCGCCGCGGCGATCAAGCTCTACAGAGAGCTTACCCCTGACCTCGTTACGATGGACATCATAATGCCAGAGATGAACGGCATCGATGCGGTGAAGGAAATCATCGAGATGGATTCGCAGGCGAGGATCGTCATGTGCAGCGCCCTCGGTCAGCAGGCGCTTGTTCAGGAGGCGATAAGCGCCGGAGCGAAGGACTTTCTCATAAAGCCTTTCAACCCTTCGAGGGTTGTAGAGGTCGTCAATAAGGTGCTGAACAGGAACATTTCCGTATAACCTCGTGCGCAATGCCCTTTTTTAGTGATGGCTTGAGCATGGAACGAAAGGCGACCTATGGTTGAGTTGAGCGAAAGCGAAAAGAAGGTGCTTTTGAGCTTTACCAGGCGGGTCGATCGCAACGATCCGGGTGCCCTGAACAACCTCGGCGTTCTCTACTACAAGAAGGGGATGTACGAGGAGGCGATCGCACAGTTCAAGGAAGCGATAAAGCTCGATCAGCGATTCGACCTTGCAAGAGAGAATCTCCAGTATCTGTTTGCCACTACGGATATCGAAGATCCCGATGTGACGAGGTGGAAGGCGGAGGTGGAGCGCGACCCCAGGAATCTCGAGCTCTCGCTGCGTCTCGGGGTGAGCTACCAGAATATGGGAAGGCTCGACGAGGCGGCGCGCGTGCTCGGCGAGGTTGTCGCTAAAAATCCAAATCACGTGATGGCGAGGCTCCACCTCGGCAACGTGCTCAAGTCGCAGGGCCTCTACCAGCAGGCATTGGAGCATTATCAAGCCGTTTCCGAGGATGTGGGCAAATCAGCGGTTTTTCACACCGACCTCGGCGAGATCTTCTACAACATCGGGCGCACCGACGAGGCGATCGCCGAGCTCAGAAAGGCGATAAAGCTCGATGCCGATTACTGGCGCAGCCATTTTCTCCTGTCCTTCGCATACGGCGATAACGGCCAGCTTCAGGAGGCGCTGGAGGAAAGCCGGATCGCCTCGAAGCTCAACCCGTCGTTTCAGAACACCGAGGCGAACCTCGCACTTTCCCTTTACGGCGATGCGGAAGAAAGCGCCGGTGACACCTCCTCTATGGCCAAGGAGACAGCGAGCATAGAGAGCACTTCGTTTACACTCGGCGCGGCCTACAGGGAGAGAGGTTTTTTCAAGGAGGCTCTAAAGGAGTTCGGAAAGGCTCTTCAGGACATGGTGGAGAAAGACCGCGTCTATGTCGAGATAGGCAAGGTCCACATGCTGCAGGGCGATAACGCAAAGGCTGAGCTTTCGTTCCTCAAGGCGCTGGAGGAGAATGCCGACAGTGCAGATGCCTTCAGGTTTCTTGGATGCGTGAACCACATGAAGGAAGAATATTACAGGGCTGCGATCTGTTATCTCCAATCGTACCGTTTGAACTCGATCGACGCCGACACTCTGAATAATATCGGTGTGCTGCTGTATCAGGTTGGGCTCAAAGAGAATGCCGAGCGGATGTTCAAGAAGGGGCTCAACCTGAAGCTCTACCATATGGAATTGAACTACAATTTTCTGACGTGTAATCTCCTAAAGGAAGACTATATGATGGCGGAAAATCTAATCCAGCGACTCGAGGCGTTCATGGGCAAGAGCGCGCTGCTCTACGAGAAACGGGCCCTCCTGCACTTCAAGATGAATCGCCTTACGCTCGCCCTCTTCGACCTCGAGAGCGCACTTGCACTGGACCGCAAACACAGCGATGCAATCTATCTCAAGGGGTTGATATTCCTGAGAGAGGACAACTTCAACGAGGCCATAGAGGCCATAGTCGAGGCGTCGAAGATAAGCAAGCGGTACGGAGGGTTTTCGTTCTTCGTGGCGACGGGCGAGCGTGACAGGCAGATCGATGCGAGGGTCGATTCGGCTGTGAGTGTTGAGCCGGACGATGCTCTGATAGAGCTTTTGCAGAGCGGTATCGCGAGAAGGTTCGACAAGATAAAGGATTCTCTCGTATCGTTCGTGGACAACGAGATAAAGAGGGCAAAGGAAGAGAACAGTGCGGATGATGGTGCGGGCGGGGGAGCTCGGGGCAGGTCGGATGAGGCAGATCGAGTGCAAGGTGCCGGGTCGGATGATGGCATGAAGGATGACGGTATGAAGGGCGGGACTGCGGAGAATAGCGGTTCCACAAGCGTTGAAATCGCCCGGGACAGCAGATCCGGCGGAGATGGAGTCTCTGCAAGCAAAGAAGACGCCCAGACGAGCAAAGCTTCAAAGGGTAAGAGAGGCGCAAAAGGCAGCAAAAGGCACCGAAAAAGCGTGCGTGTCTCGGCGAAAAAGCAATCATCGGCGGGTGACGGGACTGTGAGCGATGAGACGGAGTCGGAGATCGATTCGCTCGTATCGGCGCTCACCGAGGATGACGGCAAGGGAGGTGGGGCGAAATGACGATACAATCTTCGCTGACGGATCTTGCGCTGTTCGACCTTCTTCAGGTCCTCAACCTCAACAAGAAGACGGGGCGCCTGATCATCACGGACGGCCCCGAAGCGAAGGAGGCGCACGTCGTTTTCCGCAACGGAGACATCTGCTTTGCCGTGATACACGATAAACTCCCGAAGACGACCGAGTCTGTTCTACTCGAATGGGGCGTCATAGACGACCGCTTCGCTGCGCGCTTCGAGAAAGTAACTCGCAAGTACAGCCGGCTCCTCGACTGCCTCGAGGGTGAAGGGGTCGCACCGAGGACCCACATCGAAAACTTCATCTCCTCGCGCATAAAGGAGAACATCTATGAAATATTGAAGTGGGAGGAAGGGGACTGCCGCTTCATTGAGGAAGATGTGGATGAGAGAAAGGAGATCGTCATCCCGCTCAACACGGAGAATCTCATTCTCGAAGGTGCTCGCAGGATAGACGAATGGTCCAATATAAAGAGCAAGGTTGGTTCGGCGCATGCCGTTTTCAGGCTCTGCTCGGAGAGCGAGACGGAAAAGCGGCTCAACCTGAAGCCCCGCGAGTGGGAGATCCTATCACTCATCGACGGCAATCGGTCGGTCAAAGAGGTGAACGACGCCGTCGGAGGAGACCTGTTCACGACGAGCAAGCTGATATACGGTCTCGTTGTGATGGGCGTGATAGAGCCTGTGGAAGAAAGCGTCGGCAAAGAAGACGAGTCCGGCAAAGAAGAGAGGGTGGACGAGCTTCTCAAAAGCGCCAAGGATTTCTACGAAAAGCTCAACCTCGAGAAGGCGGCGGCCCAGTACGAGAAAGCCTTGAAGATCGAGCCCGAGTGTTTCGAGGCATTGAGGATGCTCGGCGAGATCTACTACAAGCTCGACCGTCTGAGCGAAGCCCTTATTTACCTCGACAAGGCCAGACAGATAAGACCGGACAATCAGAAGGCGATGTTCATCAAGGGCTACCTCCACGCCCGCCTCGGCGAGGTGACCAGGGCGATCAGCGAATGGGAAGAGCTGCTGGAAAAGGCAAAGAATCCGAAGCTCGTGGGACTCGTCAGCCGAAGGATCGCCATCGCCCGAAAATGGGAAAAGGTGCTGGAGGAATATTAGTCTTGTCATTATCCTCACTGAAAAATTCTTAAAAGTTCTAATAGGGTTGTTAACTTATAGAATGTGATACATTCTCGATTCAAT
>NATK01000059.1 GCA_002085285.1 Candidatus Latescibacteria bacterium 4484_7 | reverse complement strand
ATAGTCGGCCTTCTCGGTCCCAACGGGGCGGGCAAGACGACGTGCTTCTTCATCATTGTGGGTATGATAAAGCCCGAAGGCGGGAAGGTTTTCCTGGACGGTGAGGATATAACGAATCTGCCGATGTACAAGAGAGCGAGAAAAGGCATAGGGTACCTTCCGCAGGAGGCGTCGATATTCAGACGCCTCACCGTTGAAGACAACCTCATGGCGATCCTCGAGACCCTTCCGATTTCGAGGGAAGAGATGAAAGGGAGGCTCGAGGCCCTTCTGACAGAGCTGAACATAGAGCATCTGCGCAAGCATTATGGCTATCAACTTTCGGGCGGTGAGAGAAGACGTGTCGAGATAACACGTTCACTCGTCACAAGCCCTTCATTCATGCTCCTCGACGAGCCTTTCGCCGGTATCGATCCTATCGCCGTAGCAGATCTGCAGCAGATAGTGGCCAAGTTAAAGGACAAAGGGCTCGGTGTTTTGATTACCGATCACAATGTCAGAGAAACGCTTTCGATAACGGATAGAGCGTACATCATGTACGAGGGGAGTATCAAGAGATCGGGTACAGCCGAAGAGCTGGCGAACGATCCGGTAGTGAGAGAGATATATCTTGGAGAAAAGTTCGAACTGTAAGAAGGTGGGAAATCTATGGAAATGAAGATTGGATTGAATGTCGGTTTGCAGCAGAGGATCATAATGACGCCGAAGCTGCAGCAGGCTTTGAAACTCCTTCAGATGCCTACGCTGGAACTTCAGCAGGTTCTCAAACAGGAGATATTGCAGAATCCTCTCCTTGAGGAGGTGGAGGACGGGGACGAGGTAAACGAGGAGGAAACGGAGAGCGAAGAGGAGGAGGCAGAGGCCGAAAGCGAAGAGAAGAAAGATGAGGAAGAGGCAAGTGACGTTGACTGGGATGACTACTTCGAAACAGGTTTCGGGATAGGGTCGGGTTATGCGGAGGAAGAGGAGAGGGAGGATTTTCTCGAGCGCGTTCCGGTGGCGAGGCAAACACTTTCCGAATATCTCCTCAGCCAGCTGAGGATCATAACCGACGACAAGAGAACGCTCGAGATTGGCGAATATATCATAGGAAGTCTCGACGACTCGGGCTACCTTACATGTCCCTTGAAGGAGATAGCCGATACCTTCGGGATTACGGAGGAAGAGGTGGAAAAGGTGCTCAAGATTATCCAGACGCTCGATCCGCCCGGCGTGGGAGCAAGGAATCTCAAGGAGTGCCTGATGATCCAGATAAAGGCGAGGGGCATGGAAAACACCCTTGCAGCAAAGATAATCCGCGACCATTTCGACGAATTCAAGCAGAAGAAGTATCTCGACCTGAGCAAGAAACTCAAGGTATCGTTGAAGGAGCTTCAGGAGCAGGCCAAAATCATAGGCACGCTCGACCCCAAGCCTGGGCTCGATATAGTGTCCGAGGAGCCGAGATACGTGATTCCAGACTTGATCGTGGAGAGAGTAGGGGACAAGTATGTTGTCTCTCTCAACGACAAGAATATTCCGAGGTTGAGGATAAGCCAATCGTACAAGAACGAGCTCACCAATAACGCTTCTATAAGCGAAGAAACGAAGGAATTCATTCAGACGCGTCTCAAGAACGCACGCTGGTTGATACAGACGATAGAGCAGCGGCGCAGGACGATGGTCAAGGTAATGGAGGCGATAGTCGAGGAGCAGAGGGAGTTCTTCGAGAAGGGCACCGCCTTTCTCAAACCACTGACATTGCAGCAGATAGCAATCAAGATAAAGATGCACGAATCTACGGTCAGCAGGGTTACGACGAACAAGTATGTGCAGACGCCGAGAGGTGTTTACGAGCTCAAATTCTTCTTCAGCTCGAAGCTCGATACACATTCGGGAGAAGAGGTCTCGGCGAAGAGCGCAAAGATGAAGATCAAGGAGATCATTGCCAAGGAGGATCCGAGAAAGCCCTTGAGTGATCAAAAGATAGCCGATATCTTAAAAAGGGACGGCCTTATCATTGCAAGGCGTACGGTAGCCAAATATCGAGAGCAGCTCGGCATTCTCCCTGCCCGTCACAGGAAACAGTATTGATAAAAGGGGAAAAAAGTATTAGCCTTACTCATGAAGTGAGGTGTTGAATTATTTTGAATTTTAGATATTATTTGAATGATGGAGATATTTTCCCGATTGTCGATAGATCGGGTAAATGGAGATAAATGGCAATTTCTACAAGATCTCGTCGGACAGAACGACTTCCCTCCTGGCTTCGCAGGAGGATTCCGCGTCTCGATGAATGCAGTACAGTCGAAACGGTCGTGAAGAGGAACAATCTCCATACCGTTTGCAGGGAGGCTCTCTGCCCAAACCGAGCCGAGTGTTACTCGAAGGGGAAGGTAACTTTTATGATACTCGGCGATGTCTGTACGCGGAGCTGCAGATTTTGTGCGGTCAAAAAAGGTGCACCCTCACCTCCCGATGAAGGTGAAGCCCGACGGGTGGCCGAAGCAGCCGACACGCTCGCGCTGAAGCAAGTGATCGTAACGTCGGTGACGAGGGACGATCTTCCTGACGGGGGAGCCTCTGTCTTTGCTGCGGTTGTGAGGGAACTCAAGAAGCTCGAGCCCTCCCCTATAGTGGAGGTGCTCGTTCCAGACTTCATGGGGGATACGGGGGCCCTGCAGGCCGTTCTCGACTCAGGCCCCGAAATATTTTCTCACAATATTGAGACTGCCGAAAGACTCTACGAAAGGCTCAGGCGAAATGCCGATTATCACAGATCCCTGGAACTTCTCAGGAAAGCAAAGGTATTAGATAAGGAGGTGATGACGAAATCAGCAATGATTCTTGGAATGGGGGAAACCTACGATGAGATTATCGATGTGTTGAGAGATCTAAGCGCCGAGATCGAAGCTCGTGCATACGAGGAGGCAGAATTATGAGACTAACCACCACGGCAAGACATTTCGAAGTAACCCCTGACATAGTGGAATATCTTGAGGAGAAGATGCTCAAGCTGAAGCGCTTCTTCGACAACATCCTTCATGTGAACGTAATAATGTCAGTGGAGAAGTTCCGCCACATTGCCGAGGTCAGCATTCATGTAAACGGTCACACGTTTTTCGCCAAAGAAGAATCCGACGATATGAAAGTTTCGATCGACAAGGCTGCCGAAAACCTTGAGAGGCAGATGAAGAAATTCAAGGGGAAGAAGGTTTCCAATCATCGTAAGACTAAAAAACAAGAGGTATATGTCATGCCTGTAGAAAGAATCATCGATTCGAAGAGCATAGGTGGAGATTCCAGTCTCGAATTCATCGAGAATGCAGAAAAGAACGTACCGTTCTACAGTGTCGAGGAGGCGATTCTCGACATGGAGAATGCTGAGAAACAGTTTGTTTTGTTCAACAACAGGGACTCAGGCAAACTGAACCTCGTTTACAGGAGAGACGACGGCAATTACGGTTTGATAGAAAAGTTCAATTGATTTCGACCGTCTTTGTGGTATTATCGATTGTGATTGTTTAACTGTTTCGTTCGAAATGTTCAGATGTGTCCGAGGCGTCTCGCGAATGAGCGAATGAAAGTGCGTTTTTGGATGGAGGCGGTTATATTTGGGTTACGAGTACTCCCTTGAGCAATTCTACGAGGATACCAAGGACGAATTCCATTTCAAGGTTCTTACTTCCAGGATCAAGAGCAAGATCCCCATCATAGTTCCAGATTTCCACAGACCCGCGTTCGCTCTTGCGGGATTCATGGAGAATTTTCTCAACGAGAGAATACAGGTTCTCGGTGAAACGGAGATCCTATATCTTCGTTCGCTGGACAGCGACGGTCAGCGGGAATCGATTCAGAGGCTCTTTTCAAAGCCGCTCTGCTGTATCATCGTTACGAAGGATCTCGAAGTGCCCAAGGTTCTGATTGAACTCGCAGAGCAGAACGATGTCGTCGTGTTGAGGACACCGATGTCGACGACTCCTTTCCTCCACGCTCTCACAGGGCACCTCGAAGATGTGTTCGCTCCTCGCGAGATTATCCACGGATCCCTCGTCGATGTCTACGGTGTGGGGCTTCTCTTTGCCGGCAGAAGCGGAATCGGCAAGAGCGAGATAGCCCTTGATCTCGTCGAAAGAGGTCACAGGCTCGTGGCCGACGACGTAGTCGAGATAGTCAAAAAAGGTGATGTACTCGTCGGTAAAGGGCGTGAGCACCTCAGGCACTTCATGGAGATTCGGGGCATTGGAATCATCAATGTGATGGACATTTTCGGGATAAGAGCCGTGAGAGTGCAGAAGAGGATAGAGGTGGAGGTGCGTCTCGAAGAGTGGGATCCGAAGAAGGATTGGGACAGGATGGGGCTCGACGAACATTATGTCGATCTGCTCGGTGTCAAGATAAGACAGGTTGTCATCCCGATCTACCCGGGGAAGAATATCACCGTGATCTCCGAAACGATCGCACTCAACCATATGCTCAAGGTCTATGGGGTGGATGCGGCGAAGAGATTCGATCAACTCCTCGTTGACATGATGGAGAGTGACAAGAAGACGAGGAAGTATCTAAAATACGATACGGAATAATTCGCACTCTCCGCATGTGGATTTCGGCGAGGGTCGAAGGTATGGATTATTATTCAAACAAGAAAAACAGGGTGAAAGGGATAATCGTCGCTCACGGGAATCTCGCCGAAGAACTGATTTCTACGACCGAATTGATAGTTGGCAAGGTAAGCGATTTCTACGCCGTTTCCGGTTCCAACATGTCGAGTGAAGATGTCGTAAAAAGAATAAAGGAGATATTGTCCGACGGAGAGACCGAGAAGGCTGTCATATTCGTCGACTATTTCGGCGGCTCCACATATACGAATTCGATCAGAGCGGTACGTGATATGGACAATATATACGTGATAAGCGGGGTTAATCTTCCGATCATTCTCGATTTCGTCACTAAACGTGAGGCCTTCGATTTCGGTGAGATGCTCCACCACCTTATCGAGCGTGGCAAGGAGAGCATCAGAATATTGAAGTAGTATCGGGCGTCGTCGTTGATCGAAAGGTGTTTCTCTCCATGATTGTTTTCGTAAGAGTAGACGACAGGCTGATCCACGGTCAAGTCGTTCTTGGGTGGGGAAGGGTGCTCAAGCCAGACAGGTATGTTATAATAGACGATGAGGTCGCCGAAACCGATTGGGAGAGCGAGCTTTTCATGGATGCTGCCCCCGAAGGGGCGAATGTGTCGATTCTTACCGTCGATGAAGCGCTGAAGCGCTTCGAGGAGGGTATATTCGACAGCGAAAGGGTTTTTGTCCTGGTTAAAACCCCCGGCACACTTCTCGAGCTGGTCGATAAAGGGTTCAAGGTGGACAAAATCAACATAGGAGGTCTCCATTATTCAGAAGGCAGAGAGAGACTTACCGAGAATATCTATCTGAGCGAAGTGGATAGAGAAGCACTCAGAGAACTCGCCAAGAAAGGTATCAAGCTCGAAGCAAGGGCATTGCCGGAAAGCGAAAAGGTGGTGTTGAATTCGATGGTGATTTGACGCCACTTCTTGCGGTCACCTGTTTCAAAGGTTTAACGCTTTTTGCCGAAGAATGGTCTTCGAGCTTTTGCTTTTCCCACGGAAGGAAATTTTGTGTTGATCACTTTGAAGTCGATACTGCTCATTTCGATTCTCGGCGGAATAGTATCGGTGGATAGAAGAACTTCGCTGAGGTTGATGATTTCTCAGCCGTTGTTCACAGGTTTGGTCGTGGGCCTTTTGCTTGGAGACGCACGAGACGGGTTCATCTTCGGCGCCGTTTATCAAACCATTCTTCTTGGAGTCGTTTCGACGAGAGGGTCGCGCCTCCCCGATTTGTGGATCGGCGGTGTGGTTGGAACGGCACTGTTCGTAGTGCTGAGAAAGAGTTCCGGAGCGGACCCTGCAGTAATGGGATTGTCGACGGCGTATGCCGTCTTTGTTGCCGTCATCGTTGGCGTGATAGCGGGGGCGGTCTATCGTGTATGGGAGAGCCGTTCCGATTTTCTCGCCGATCTTTCGATGGAATTGATCGAAAGGGAAAAGGTGCAGATGGTATCTGCACTTCACGTTTCCATGATTGCATTTCACCTGCTTTTCGGGGCAGTTCTGACATTTATCTTTATAATTTCTTCGATGCCGCTCAACGACAAGCTCCTCGGATTTTCCGGGATGGACAGACTTGTTTCGCTGAAATACCTTGAAATCCTCATTCCCTTCATCGGGATTGGATTTCTCGTAAACCTGCTGGCGGGCAGGGGTAAATATTTCTGGTTCGCCGCAGGATTTCTTGTGACGGTCGTTCTCGTAAATGCGTTGGGATGAGAATATGAAAAATCGTTCGAAAGAAGACACTTTTCCGATATGGAGACTTTTCTTCATAGAAGCTTCGAGGAACAGCAAGCTGATCGACGGCATAGGGTTTTTTCATGCGGTCATGCCTTTCTTGAAGGCAAAGAAGAACGGGGGGAATCTTAGAGGTGTAGTCGACGGGGAAGCCGCCGTTAGAAACCTTGACTATTTCAACTGCAATCCCATGCTTGCGCCGTTCGTAATCGCCCGCATAGGAACCCTGGAGAACGATATCGCTGGACGGATCGGCAGAAGGACCGATAAGCGTTCAGCCAGTGAGTCGTCATCAAAAAGCCCGGATTCAGCGAACCGTAGCGGCGAAGGCGGTGCGATAGAGGGGGCACAGCTCGGAAGCGATTATTTCGCGAAGCTCGCAAGATACAAGAATTCGCTTTCATCTTCCCTTACTTCGGTGGGTGATTATTTTTTCGAGATCGTTCTGGTCCCCCTTTCGATGACTTTGGGAACGATTCTTGCCCTTAAAGGGTTGTATGTCGGAGTAGTAATCTTCCTCGCGCTATACAACTTCTACCATTTTCGGCTGAGAATAGGCTCGTTTAACCTTGGTCTCGAGGGATCCGGCGGCTCGGGCAGAAACGTGTTGCAGAGACTCGTTCCTGAACATAGATTTCTTGAAGGTCTTTTGGCTTTTACTGTGGGTGTGTTCAGTGCGATTGTGTTCGTGAGAGGGTATAATGCGGGCAGAGGCAGATTCGTCATCGTAGGGCTCATTACGGTCGCATTGGTCCTGTTGTTGAGAAAAAAACTTTCTTTTACATTTACAATTATCTTGTTGTTTCTTGCTTTGAGTACTTATCTTGTTGTATAAATCTCGGATGGTTCAGAATTTTGAAAAGAAATAGCACAATGGTTACCCGCACGGTCAAGGTCAAGAATAAAAACG
Organism: Candidatus Latescibacteria bacterium 4484_7; assembly: GCA_002085285.1. GTDB lineage: Bacteria > Krumholzibacteriota > Krumholzibacteriia > Krumholzibacteriales > Krumholzibacteriaceae > 4484-7. Next base: position 9,290 of record NATK01000059.1, on the reverse strand, counting down.
GCATACATCTGAGACTTGCCGGCGAGCTCGTAAAGGCGGCGAGTATGTTCTCATCAGAGATAATGATCTCGAAGGATTCTCAGGAGGTAAACGCCAAGAGCATACTCGGGGTAGCGAGTCTCGGTGCCGAGTACGGGGCGGAGCTCGTTATCAAGGCGGACGGCGAGGACGAAGAGGAAGCCGTCTCGTACCTCGTAAAGATGATAGACAGCGGGTTTGCAGAGGTAAAGGATGAGTAAAGAGGGCGGCGAGAAGAAGGAACTCGTTTTCAACGGCATACCTGCGTCTCCGGGGATTGCATTTGGCGAGGCTTTTGTCGTCAATGTTGATGACTTCATGATAGACGAAGACAAGGTTGCTCCTGAGGCTGTCGATGATGAGGTCGCCCGTTAACGATACGATTCGTCATATTAAGGACGACAGGATGAATGCGGCGTACGCCTTCAACTCCGTCCTCGACAAGACTCTGAAGAAATTTGATGCAATCAAGGACAATTATCTCAAAGAACGTGCAGAAGATATTCGCGACGTAAAAAGACGTGTATTGAGAAACATATTCGGGCAGCGCATAGAGGGGCTGGACAAGTTGCGCAAGAAGGTGATCGTAGTAGCGAAAAGCCTTACTCCGTCCGATACTGCAGGTTTGAAGAAACAATACGTTCAGGGCATAGTCACCGATCGGGGAGGCAGCACATCGCACGCAGCGATCATAGCCCGCTCGCACGGGATACCCGCCGTGGTGGGTTTGAGAAACTTTACGAAGTTCGTCAAGCCCCGTGACCGCCTTGTAGTCGACGGTACGATGGGGCAGGTTGTTTTAAGGCCATCGGTCGAAACGGTGAAAGCATATGAACTGGCTCCCGAATCGGTGATCATAAGAACTCTCGACGTTGGAGGGGACAAGATAGCGAGATGGTCCCACGACTATCAGGAGTCGAACCCCTTCATGGGCTGGAGGGGAATAAGGTTTACACTGACGCGAAAGGACATTTTCAGAACTCAGCTCAGAGCGATCTACCGCGCTTCGGCCCATGGAAGTGTGAGGGTCATGTTCCCCATGATAAGCGTTGTCGAAGAGGTGATAGCGGCGAAGGAGATCTGCAAGGAGGTCAAAGAGGATCTGGTAAGAGAGCGCTATCAGGTTGGTGATGAGGTCGAAATAGGAATAATGATAGAAACCCCTTCGTCACTCGGACTCGACATAGACGAGTTGAGCGCAAGCCCGTATCTTCTGCCGGAGATAAAGAAGGTCGTTCGATCGGTTACATTCGATGAGACGAGGGCATTGGCCAAGAAGGCATTGCAGCTCAAGACCGCTGACGAGGTGCGTACAGTCATAGAAAAGTTTATCAGTGAGAGAAGGCCTGAATTGAAGGAACTCATCCCGGAGGCGACAAGGTGAGCCGCGAAGACATCGTAAGACATTACAAGGTGGACGAGAGCAGGATGCTCGACAAGGTCGTGTCGATGCCTGATCACATCGAAGAAGCCTGGAAACTGGCGAAAAGCTTCGCCCACGGCATCGACAGACCACGATCGCCCGTGATCATCTGCGGGATGGGTGGATCGGCCATGGGGGGCAAGCTGCTTAGAGGATTGATTCAACAGGATAGTGCGATCCCGTTGGTTCTCGAATCGGGCTATTCGCTTCCTCCATTTGCCGGCAAGGATACTCCCGTGATATGTATTAGCTACAGCGGCAATACGGAAGAGGTGCTCAGTTGCTTCGATAACGCCGTTCTCAAGAAGTGTCCCACGATCGCCATCACCTCCGGAGGGCGGCTCGAAGTCGAGGCGGAGCAGGTGGGTGTTCCGGTACTTCGCCTCCCTGGCGGGATGCCTCCGAGAGCGGCGATCTCGTATCTTTTCATCCCTCTTCTCGAGTTTTTCTCCCGGTGGGGGATATATAAGGTGGATAACGATCAGATTGAAAGGGCGACGAGGCATGTGAGAGGGCTCGTAGAGAAATATTCCCTCGAAGGCGATCCGGCTGAGAACATAGCGCTCGAGCTGGCAAAGAAACTCTACGGAAAGATCCCTCTCCTTTACAGTGCCGGCGGGCTTCTCGGCGCAGTTGCATACAGGTGGAAATGCCAATTCAACGAAAACAGCAAGGCGATGGCTTTTTACAACTTGTTCCCTGAGCTGGGACATAATGAAGTGATGGGATGGGATTGTCCCGAGAGGTTGCGCGAAGACATGTTCATAATTTTGATGATCGACTCCGAAGACCATCCCAGGGTTCAAAAACGTATGGAAGTGACGTTTGAGATGCTCTCTTCACTGGGAGCGGGTGGAATAATTCTGCATAGTGAAGGCGGGGGCGGCAGAGAAGGGCGGTTGGAGAGATTGTTTTCGCTTCTCGTGCTCGGAGATTTCACAAGCGTATATCTCGCAGTCGAATACGGCAAGGACCCTACTCCCATTGAGAAGATCACTCAGATCAAAGATATTCTTGGATCCGATGGTTCTTTATAATAGCTGAATGTCGATTTGCGATATAATTGCGAAACGGAGGCTGGATGAAGGCTGTAATACCTGTTGCAGGAATAGGGAAGAGACTGAGGCCGCATACGTTCACCATACCGAAAGCTCTATTGAATGTTGCCGGCAAGCCGATATTGGGGCATATAGTAGACGGGCTCGTCGAAATGGGCGTCGACGAGCTGGTACCGATCATCGGGTACAAGGGTGATTTGATCAAGCAGTATCTGACTTCGAGCTATGACCTCGATATGCACTTCGTCGTTCAAGAAGAGCCGATGGGGATAGCTCATGCCGTTTCCCTAACGAGGGAATTCGCCGATGACTCTGAACTCATAATCATTCTCGGCGACACGATCATAGACGCGGAATTCACCGAAATACCTAGAACGGGAGACTACGTGCTCGGTGTCAAAGAGGTCTCGGATCCGAGCAGGTTCGGCATATGTATGGTAAAGGACGGCAGGATCGCAAGGATCGTTGAGAAGCCGGACAAATGGATAGGCAATCTTGCCGTGGTGGGTCTCTACTATTTCAAGAATTCCTCCTTGCTCTATGAGGCGTGTGAAGAATTGATAGCAAAAGGGATAACGACGAAGGGGGAGTACCAGATAACCGATGCCCTTCAGATTATGATCGAACGCGGTGTGAATTTCGTCCCTTACAACATAGAGGGATGGTATGATTGCGGCAAGGTAGAGACGCTTCTCGAGACGAACAGGATCTTGTTGCAGCGATCAGGTAGTGAGGGTGCAAGAAACGGTTCGATAATAATCCCGCCCTGTTACATCGACGAGGGGAGCAAGGTAGAAAATTCGATAATAGGTCCGTTCGTCACGGTGGCGGAGGGTTGCGAGATAAGGAATTCGATTATCGAAGATTCCATTCTTAACGAGGGGAGCAAGCTGGAAAATGTAATACTGGAAAAGAGCGTCGTTGGGGCGTTCGCCGAAGTTACGGGCAGACGCAGCAGCTTTAACGTAAGTGATTATTCGCAAATAGATTACCAATAACGAAAATATTTTTCGCTTGATTTTGTTTCTCCAAAGGATGAATGTATCTCCATATTATTCCGATATTGATGGATCTTGGGCGTGTGTTGGTATTTGTACGTTTTTGAAGTTGACTTCTTTCGTTATTCTGGACCCGGTGAAGGAGAATGGTCATGGTTGAGAAGCATTTGTTTACGTCGGAATCGGTGACGGAGGGGCATCCCGATAAGGTCGCCGATCAGATTTCGGACAGCATCGTCGATGCAATAGTGGATGTCGATTCGAACGGGAGGGTGGCCTGTGAGACGCTCGTGACGACGGGCATGGTATTTATCGCAGGCGAGATACATACGGATGTTTATGTCGATATCCCGGTTCTTGCCCGGCGTGTCATAAAAGATATCGGTTATACCGAACCGGGCTTGGGCTTCGATTACGAAACCGTTGCAATTCTTACCTCTATAGACGAGCAGTCGAGCGACATCGCACTGGGGGTTGACAAGGGCGGTGCGGGTGATCAGGGGATGATGTTCGGTTATGCTTGCAGGCAAACCGATGTGTTTATGCCCATGCCTATAATAATAGCTCATAGGTTGGTTGAGCGGCTCAGCGAAGTGAGAAAGGCCGGAGTGGTGGATTATCTTCGTCCGGACGGGAAATCGCAGGTCACAATAGAATACATCGATCACCAGCCGAGCAGATTGCACACCGTTCTTCTTTCAGCACAGCATAACGAGGATGTCACGATAGAACAGATGAGAAAAGATCTGAAGAAGCATGTGATCGAACCGGTCATAGCGAAGTTCGATGTCGATACGTCGGACTATGAGCTCCTGGTCAATCCGACTGGGCGTTTTGTTCGCGGAGGTCCGATGGCCGACACGGGGCTGACTGGTAGAAAGATCATCGTGGATACGTACGGTGGTTTCGGTAGCCACGGCGGCGGAGCCTTTTCGGGCAAGGATCCCACCAAGGTCGACCGCTCCGGTTCGTACGCGGCGAGACACGTCGCGAAGAATATCGTGGCGGCTGGGCTTGCCGACGAGTGCGAGGTGCAGGTGGCGTACGCCATCGGCGTTGCCGAACCCGTCTCCGTGATGGTGGATACGTTCGGCACGGGAAAGATAGGCGACGAGAAGCTCACGTCGATCGTGAGGGACGTCTTCGATCTTACTCCGAGAGGCATCATCGAAAGGATGAATCTGCTTAGAGGAATCTATAGAAAGACCGCGGCATACGGGCATTTCGGAAGGGAAGAAGAAGAATTCGCATGGGAAAAGACGGACTATATCGATAAGCTGAGATCGAAGGTCGGGTAGGGAGTTCAGTTCAAGAAAGGAAGATCGATATGCAGTACGACTGCAAGGATTTGAATCTTGCCGAAGAGGGAAAGAAGAGAATCGAATGGGCGGAGAGCAATATGCCTGTTCTGCGGAGGATCAGGGAGCGCTTCGAGAATGAGAAGCCGCTCGAGGGAGTGAGGATCGGGGCGTGTCTCCACGTGACCACTGAAACTGCGAACCTAATGCGAACGTTGAAGGCGGGAGGTGCGGAAGTGGCTCTGAGCGCGTCCAATCCATTGAGCACCCAGGATGACGTTGTCGCCTCTCTGGTCAAGGATTTCGACGTCTCGGTATTCGCCGTCAGGGGTGAGGACAACAAGAGGTACTACAGTCACATCAACTCGGTTCTCGACATAAAGCCGGTCGTGACGATGGATGACGGCGCGGACCTCGTAAGCACGCTTCACAGGGACAGACGCGAGCTTATAGAGAACGTGATAGGAGGCACCGAGGAGACTACGACCGGAGTGATAAGGCTGAGAAGCATGCAGGCCAACGGAGTTCTCGAGTACCCGATAATCGCGGTTAACGATGCGCAGACGAAGCATTTCTTCGACAACCGCTATGGTACGGGGCAGAGCACGATAGACGGTATCATAAGGGCGACGAATTACCTCCTTGCTGGCTCGAGGTTCGTCGTGTTCGGTTACGGCTGGTGCGGAAGAGGCGTCGCCATGCGTGCTCGAGGCATGGGAGCAAATGTGATCGTTGCCGAGGTCGAACCCGTCAAGGCGCTCGAAGCGGTCATGGATGGCTTTACCGTTATGCACTCGCTAGAGGCTGCCGAGATAGGTGATATCTTTGTTACATTGACAGGCGACGTTTCCGTCATCAGGAAAGAGCATTTTGAGAAGATGAAGGACGGTGCGGTCGTTGCAAATTCGGGCCACTTCAATGTGGAAATAGATATAGAAGACCTCGAGGAGATGTCAACGGGCAAAGAGACGATACGACGAGACGTGACGCAGTACACGATGAAAGACGGTAGAAGGATAAATCTTCTTGGGGAAGGGCGTCTCATCAACCTGGCGGCTGCTGAAGGTCATCCGGCGATGGTGATGGACATGAGTTTTGCCAATCAAGCGCTCTCAGTCGAGTACCTCGTGAAGAACAGGGGGAGCTTCGAGAAAAAGGTATTCCCGGTCCCGGTGGAGATAGATGATGAGATAGCACGTCTCAAGCTCGAGAGTATGGGAACCAGGATCGACGAGCTCACTGAGAAACAGCGGAAATACCTTGCGAGCTGGGAGTTCGGCACCTGATCATTGCCCCAACATTTAACTCGACCCGATCGAGATAGATTTGCGAGTGAATTGCAGATTCGCACTGTCGTACTATAGGTGCATTTCGAATGTCTTTTGCTGTGCGGCATTTCGAAAGATGCGCGGATCACCCTCGAGAGTCCCTCATTCGACTATTGAGAATCGTGTCCTCTTCTCGAACGTCTTGAACGATATTCTGTCGGTCACCGTGACAACGAGTTCGAAAATGCCCTTCCATAGGTTGTCAGTGGCGATGGAAAGGTGATGAAACTGAGTGGGTCCGTAGCCAGACGTCTCGAAGGATGAACTGACCGTTGTCGGGACCTCTTCGAGAACCGGGCCTTTTCTTCTCTTGGTGATGGGGTTTATACGATATTTCACCTTGTAAAAAGACATTCCCTTCTCGTCCGTCTTGAGGTTGTAGATCTCGAAGTAGAAACTTAACGGGTTGCCCTTGCGGTAAGCGTGGATAGGGTGAGGGACGACATTGAGATTGCCCTTCTGAAATTTTTCCCCTGATTCACTTTCCTTAATGCTGCTCGCAAAGAGAATGTCGCTGATATATGGATCGCCTTCTATAGGTCGCAACTGTATGTTGGTCTTGTACGAGGCGAACCTATCCGAATTTTCATCTTGCGCTTCCAGCCCGAGCCTGTAGTAACCGGGCTTTAGCGAAAGCGTTATTTTGCCTGGCAGAAGCGAAGGTCCCTTTGAAACATCCTTACCGTCGAAGGTCACTTCGATCTCGTCCGTGCCGCTCGCCACCGGTTTCATGTCGATGTCTCTTACGAGTGCGCTAAGTTTGACCCTTCCGCTCAACTTGCCGTTTCTCTCGACGAATCGGATATCTTTTGTAGGCACTTCAAAGTTTATCTCTGTCCTCAAGACAGCTTCGCCACCCCTGAAAGATGTCACATCGAAATACAACGGCATCGACTCGTGCTTCAACTCGAACGAGTAAATCGTTGGTTTTTCCTTCATGTACTTGTAAAAGTTGTTCATCGCCTCTCGCTTCTTCTCGTCTTCGATCCTCGCAATCATATCAGTTGGAGTCTCCGCCTTTAGGTCTCTGTCGGCGATGTAGTCTATCTGTTCGGGGTTGAAATCGACGAGGTCTTTGATTTCGTCAAAATTCATGTACTCTGTCGGGTATACCTCCTGCAAAACTCCGTTCTTAAGCAGGTCAGTTACGTTCTGAAGCCTGTCGAGTTCCCTCCTCGACGATCTGCCGTACGGGGTGATGGCGTATATATATTCGCCCTTCAGGTTGAAGTTCTGGAACGGGATGATCATGTTGAGTTTCTTGTAATACCAGATCTCGCCGGGCGGCTTCATCCCGTAAAAGCTGATGTCGGCCCATGTTCTCACCCTTGCAGTGGGAAGCCCGAAACGAATGAGCGTTTCGCCTCGCTTGTCCCAGCCGGGCGGCTTCTTCATTCCGAAGAGTCTTCTCGCCAGCCTCACTCTCTTTTCGTGCTCCATTTTTCTCTCGTTGATCGGCGTCGTCGGTGTTGGGTCGTTTTCCGCCCAGAACCTCTCGATCCACTCTTCTCTTTCCCTCTTGTCGGAGATTGATAGGTACTGCCTCTTCTGGTATTTGTTGAGGAGGTATTGAAGCCCGAAGTAGTATATCTGCTCTTTCGGTGTGAGCCTCTTAACGAGTTTCAATTCGCCCTTGAAGCTCTCGCTGTATGCGTAGAGGTTGGATGGGATTGAAAGAGCAAGTACAAGAGTTATTGCGAGGACGATTCTTTTCATTTCCTTACCTGTTCGCTCTATAGAGAAGTACCACTCCGACCACGAGAAATATCAAATTGCCTATCCATGCCCCGAGAAACGGTTGTATCACGCCGCTGTGTCCCAAGGCCTGTCCTATCCGCAAGATCCCGTAGTAAGTAAAACTTATCATGAGTGTCATACCGAAGCCGGTCGCCATGGATGGCTTCATTTTTGCCGACGAAAGGGCCACTCCGATTACCGCAAATATCAGGCTGATAAAAGGAAAACTAAACTTAAAATGCAAGTCCACGAGGTATTTGTCAACAGGGCCTCCTCCCCTCCGCAACTTATCTATGTAGTTTTTCAGCTGAGCGTAGTTCATGTCTTCGGGATCAATCTCCTCCTTGGAGAAATCCTCCGGCCTCTCCCTGAGCTCGGGCATCTCGAGCTTCTTGAACGGCTCGACCTTTTCACCCGATTGATCGAATTCTCTGACGGCTCCGTTCAGAAACACCCACTTGCTGCCGTCCCAGACGCCCCGCCTTGCATCTATCCTCTTCACGAGATTCGAACCGTTGTACTTCTGTACGACGGCTTCAGTGAGCGTCTTTAGCTTGATGTCGTATCTCTGCGCGTAGTACATCCAATTGTTTTCGCCCTGATAGTGGAAGTTCATCTTGAATCTCTTGGATCTTTTCTCTCTCTTCTTCTCAATATTAATCGTTTTCACTCGACCGGCTGCACGATTGGTCTTCGGGACGACGAGCTCGTTCATACCGAGGATGATGAGACTCACCATGAATGCCGAAACGATCACCGGCAAGGCTATTCTCACGAGACTCACCCCGGATGCTATGAATGCCGTCAGTTCGTTGTCCCTCGAGAGCTTCCCAAAGGAGAAGATCGTAGAGAGAAGCACCGCTACGGGAGAGATGAGAACGAGAATCCAGGGGACCATGAAGATGTAGTATGAAGCGACGTCGAGGAATGCCGCATGGTGGTCTATGTAGTCATCTATGTTCTCGTTGACGTCTACGGTAACGTAGATGACGACAAAGGCGACGATCCCTATAGCGACGTTTCTCCAGAATTGTTTGAGAATGTACCTATCATGAATTCTCACTGCGCCACCGCTTTATTATGTTCAACTTGTTCCAGTTTATCGTCTGGGTTTCCTGTACGGTACCGTGGAGAAGCACAATCCCGCTGGAGAACAAGATTATGTTGGCAAGCCACATGGCGAGCCATGGCTCTACGATCCTTCTGTCGGCGAGTTTTTCGCCTCCAATGAGGAATATATAGTAAACGAGGAAGAAGAGGATACTGAAACCGAGCGACATCGTCATGCCTTTCTTGCCCGAACGGATGGCGAGGGGTGCTCCGATCAGGACAAAGACTATGCAGCTGAACGGGATGGAGAATTTCTTGTGAATTTCCACCTTGTAACGGCTTATCTGACTTCTGTGCGAAGCCAGGATGTGAGCGTCGTT